>DATACM010000131.1:0-1688 GCA_036259055.1 Acidimicrobiales bacterium
GGATCCCACCGGCAGAGTGGCGACGACGCGCTGACCCCCGTCCGCCGCGACGGCTCGCACCTGCCCGATGGGGGCGAGGCTCACGTAGATCGTTCCCCGGCGGTCGACGGCCAGTGACTCCGGCAGCTCGCCGGCGCTCGGGTCGAACGAGACGATCCGCTGAACGGGCCCCGTGGCGATGGCCGTGCTCGAGGGGTTCAGGATGGCGATCGGGGCGACGAACACCGCCGCCAGCCATCGAGATCTCTCCCGTGTCCTGGGTTGCATGTGGGCCTCTCTCCTTTTCCTCGTCGTGAGGAGTGAACCCACTGGACCACGTCCCGGCGGCTCGATCAGCGCCGGGCTCGTTATCGATCGAGAAGCGCGCCTTATGATTCGGGGGTGGAGTTGCGGCACCTTCGGGCCTTCGTGGCGGTGGCCGAGGAGTTGCACTTCGGCAGAGCGGCTCGCCGTCTCTACGTCGCGCAGCCCGCGGTGAGCCAGCTCGTGCGCGGCCTGGAAGCGGAACTGGGCGTGACCCTCTTCGAGCGGACCAGCAGGCGGGTGTCGCTGACCTGGGCGGGGCGGGTGCTGCTCGACGAGGCCCGCGACCTGCTCGCTCGTGAGGCCCTCATCGGCGAGCGCATGTCGAGGGTCCGGGCGGGGGACAGTGGAGAGGTCGGCCTGGGGACGATTCCCGCCCTGCCACCCGACCTGATCCCCGGGCTCCTCACCGACCTGCGCGACCGACTACCCGCCGTCAGCGTCGTCGCCCGCTCCCTCCCCCCGGGGCTCACCGCCGCCGCCGCGCTGGACCGGCCCGAGGTCGACATCGCCCTGTTGCGCGGGGAGATCACTGAAGCAGGCATCTCTACGGCGGAAGTGGCGCGTGAGCGGGTGGGTGTTGCCGTTCCGGCTGCCGACCCGCTCGCCGCTCGGCCGTCGTTCGTCGCACCGACCTCGAAGGCGAGCCTTCATCACCTTTCCGCGCCACTCGGACCCGGCGGAGTTCGACCGCCTGTTCGGGGCACTCCGGGCTCGCGGGCTCAGCTCCCATGTAATCCACGAGTCCCCTCCCGGTGGCGTCGACGCATCGCTCCGCGTGGTGGCGACGGGCATCGCGGTGTCGCTCAAGCTCGAGAGCGAGGTTCGCGCCCATCGCGACAGCGCCGTCGTCTGGCGGCCACTCGACGATCCCGCGATCGCCGTCGTGATCACCGCGGCCTGGCGGCCGGACCGGCTGCCGCCGGCGAGCCGGCGTCTCGTCGAGCTGCTGCGCGAGCGGCGCGTTTCCGCTCCGTAGTGAGTCAGGTTCGCCGTTGGTGGCGGGGACGACTGTCCGGGCGGTCAGGAGTGAAGGGCGGCCGAAAGGAAGTGCGGTTCCTGGCCGACGATCTCTAGTCCGATGCCGCTCTCGCAAGCGGGGGGGAAGGCCAAAAGGGTTGGCCGCGCTCGCCACGTCGTGTCGAGGTTCGCCATAGGGAAGGCGCTGTCGGGCACCGCCGTCCCAGGACGGAACCGTCCAGGGTCTTCAAGAAGCTGGATCGGACCTCGTCCAGCTGAAGAGGAGTGATGGCCCAGCCCTCGGCTGTCAGCTCTACACCCTCGAATACCCCCTCCGTGGGCGAGGCGGCGTAGGCCAGGGGTGCGCCACGGAAGAACGCTGAAGCCTCCTCGATACTGCCGAAGACCGATCCGGTCATGACGTC
>DATACM010000132.1:0-15501 GCA_036259055.1 Acidimicrobiales bacterium
GGGATCGGTCATGCGGATGGGGGAGGCGGGCCACATGGACGTGGAGGCCGTCTCCACCGGTGCCCTCGCCCTCGACCTCGCCCTCGGGATCGGCGGCCTCCCTCGCGGCCGCATCGTGGAGGTCTTCGGGCCGGAGTCCTCGGGGAAGTCCACGCTGGCCATGCACGTGGTGGCCGAGGCCCAGCGCAACGGTGGCATCTGCGCCTACATCGACGCCGAGCACGCCCTCGACCCGGTCTACGCCCGGGCCATCGGGGTCAACGTCGACGAGCTCTTGATCTCCCAGCCCGACACCGGCGAGCAGGCCCTCGAGATCGCCGACATGCTCGTGCGCTCGGGCGCCCTCGACGTCGTCGTCATCGACTCGGTCGCCGCCCTCACCCCCCGGGCCGAGATCGAGGGGGAGATGGGCGACAGCCACGTCGGCCTCCAGGCCCGCCTCATGTCCCAGGCCCTGCGCAAGCTCGCCGCCACCCTCAACAGGACCCACACCATCGCCGTCTTCATCAACCAGCTGCGGGAGAAGATCGGCGTCGTGTACGGGACCAACGAGACCACCCCCGGTGGCCGGGCGCTCAAGTTCTACTCGTCGGTCCGCCTCGACATCCGCCGCATCGAGTCGATCAAGGACGGCGTCGAGGTGGTCGGCAACCGCACCCGCGTCAAGGTCGTGAAGAACAAGTGCCTGGCCGCCGGCACGACCGTCTTCGACCCCGCCACCGGGCTCACCCACCGCATCGAGGACATGGTGGAGCGCGGCGAAGGCTCGTCGGTCGTCGCCGTCGACAAGCTCGGCAAGCTCCACGTGCGCCCCGTCACCTCCCGGTTCGACCAGGGCGAGCGCGAGGTCGTCGGCCTCCACTTCAGGGACGGCACCGCCCTCTGGGCAACGCCCGACCATCGGGTGCTCACCGACCGCGGCTGGCGGGAGGCGGGCGAGCTGCGAGCAGGTGACTGCGTCGCCCGTCCCCGGCGGGTCGGCGGCTTCGGTACTGCCGAGCCGGTGCCACCCGACCACGCCCGCCTGCTCGGCTACCTCATCGGCGACGGCTACGTCGGCGGGAAGACCCCGTGCACCTTCATCAATGCCGAGGAACCCCTGCAGCAGGATGCGGCGGCCATCGCCTCGACGCTCGGTTGCCACGCCCACCCCGACGGCATCGAGACCAGCTTCTCGCATCGGAAGGGCGAGAAGAACGGCGTCCTCGCGCTGGCCCGGTGGGCGGGCATCTGGGGCCACCTGGCGCCGCAGAAGCGCATCCCTGCGCTCTTCTTCGCCCCCGACGCGTCCGCCGATGTGGTCGCCAACCTGCTCTTCGGGTTGTGGGAGTCCGACGGATGGGTGAGCCGCGAGCAGACCGGTGGCGTCCGCTGCGGGTTCTGCACGACCTCCGAGCAGCTGGCGCAGCAGGTCCACTGGCTCCTGTTGCGGTGGGGCATCGGCAGCTCCGTGCAGGTGCGCGACCCCCGCTCCCAGCGGCCCAGCCTCGTCAAGGGCCGCCGGGTGCAGGGAAAGCTGCCGTACTGGAACGTTCGGGTCGCCGGGATCGACAACGTCCGCCGGTTCGCCGACGCGCTGCCCATGTGGGGCCCGCGCGGCCAGGTCCTCGTGGCCGAGCTGGCTCGTCCCGAGCTGCGGAGCCACCGCGGTTCACAGCGTGGCTACCTGCCAGCCACCCAGACCGAGCCGGTGTTGGCATACCTCCGCGGGACAGGCGTCACGCCGGCCCTGGCCGCTCGGCTGATCGGGGAGGGCGCCGGTGATCCAGTCGGTGGGCTCAAGCAGGTCCTGGGGAGCCGCCGCATTCGCCGTGATCGGCTGGAGAAGCTGGCCCAGGCGCTCGAGAGCGAGTTCCTCTACCAGGCGCTCGACGAAGACGTCTGGTACGACCGGGTCAAGGCGGTCAGCCCTCCCGAGCGGCGGCGAGTGTACGACCTCGAGGTCGACGACCTCCACACCTTCGTGGCCAACGACGTCGTCGTCCACAACTGCAGCGCCCCTTTCCGCCAAGCGGAGTTCGACATCATGTACGGCAAGGGCATCAGCCGGGAGGGGTCGCTGCTCGACGTGGGCGTCGACCTCGGCCTGGTGAAGAAGTCGGGGGCTTGGTACACCTACGAGGGCGAGCAGCTCGGCCAGGGGCGGGAGAACGCCAAGGCGTTCCTCGCCGAGAACCCCGAGATCATGGTCGAGGTCTCCGAGCGCATCCGCCAGGCGGTGGGTATCGGCGACAAGGACGGGCAGCGGGCCGGCGACCCCGACGACCAGCCCATCACCCTGGACTGATCGGCGTGGGGCGGGCGGGCCGTCGCAGAAGGCGGCCCGCCTCAGCCGGGTTCGGATCGCTCTTCCGCGGGGTATGGCTCGCGCGCCCGCAGCGGTCCCCCAGCCAGCGAGGAGCATGTCATGGCCCAGACCACCACGCCCCCCACGGCCGATCTCTCGCCCACCCCCACCGGCCCCCTCGTCACACCCCAGGGGAAGACCACCATCGCCGACTCCGTCGTCGCCAAGATCGCGGGAATGGCGGCGCGGGAGGTCGCCGGCGTCCACGAGATGGGGAAGGGGGCAGCTCGGGCCTTCGGCGCCCTCAAGGAGAAGCTGCCGGTCGGGTCGAGCGAGCCCAGCGTCACCCAGGGCGTCACCGTCGAGGTCGGAGAGCGCCAGGCCGCCGTCGAGCTCGACCTGGTCTGCGAGTACGGCGTCTCGATCGTCGACGTCGCCCAGGCAGTGCGCCGGAACGTCATCCAGCGACTCCAGACCATGACCGGCCTCGAGATCACCGAGGTCAACATCACCGTCGACGACATCTGGATGGGCGACGACGAGCAGGAGGAGTCCTGACCCGTCCGCGTCCAGTGGGCGCGTGAACGGCGCCGATGTCGACATCGACGCCGTGGCCGAGGCGGTCAACACCCTGTCCGTCGTGAGCGGGCTCTCGTCGGGCCGGGTCCCCGAGGTGGCGACCTACCTGCCGAACCGACGGATCGCCGGGGTGCGGGTCACCGACAGCGAGGTGGAGATCCACGTCAAGGCCAGATGGGGGCGGACGCTCCCCGAGGTCGCCCAGCTCGTGCGGGCCGCGGTCGCCCCGCTGGTCGGCGGCCGGACAGTGAGCGTGCACGTCGACGACATCGAGCTCCCGGAGAGACCGACTCCGGGAGCGGAGACGAGGGAGGAACCGTGACCCGAACCCAGATCGTCTGCCTGTTCGCCGGGCTGCTGCTCGGGCTGGCCTTCGCCGCCGGAGGGCTGGGCGGGCTGGTCATGAGCGCCCTGCTCGGAGCCGCCGGCATCGTGGCGGCGAAGGTCCTGGAGGGCGAGCTCGACCTCACCCAGCTGCTGCCCGAGGACCGCCGACCGACCCGGTGACCGACCTCCATACCGCTCCCACCGTCGACCTCAGCGCCCCCTCGGAGCGGGGCGCCCCCTCGGAGCCCGGCGCCCTCCCCGAGCCGGGCGCCCGGGGGCTCCTCGACATCGCCCGGTCGGTGCCCGAGAAGATCGCCCGTCGGGTTGCCGGCGAGGTCGACGGCACGGTCGGCCGGGTGAACGCCGAGGCCGACCTCTCCCCCGGCCGGGTCACCGTGCGCCTCGAGCTCGGCGTCGAATACCCGAGGCCGGTGGGCGAGGTGGCCGCCGAGGTGCAGCGGCGGGTGGCCCACCGCGTCTCCGAGCTCACCGGCCTCACCGTCGAGGCGGTCGACGTGACCGTGGCCGAGCTGCCTGCGCCCTCCCGCGGGCGGGCGAAGCCGCGAGTGATCTAGCCGTGCGGGTCACCAACCGCCTGGTCGCCGGCCTCCTGGCTCTCGCCCTTCTGGCCGGCGGTCTCCTCGCCGTGGCCGAGATCGTCTATGGCAACGCGCGGGGCCGCCCCCTCTTCGTGCCGTGGGACGAGTGGTTCGACGGCGCTCGGGACCACGCCTGGAGCAGCCGCGAGGCGCGGTTGCTCCTTCTCGTCCTCCTGGGCGTCGGCATCGCCCTCCTCGTCCTCCAGATCCTCCGCCGGGGGCCGCAGTCCCTCCCCGTCGACCGGGACCCGAGCCGTCCCCTCACCGTCGAGGCCAACACCGGCAGCCTGGCGCGGGCGCTGGCCCGGGCGGTGGGAGCTCTGGACGGCGTCGACAAGGCCAAGGTCTCCCTCTCGAGGACCCGCGCCCGCGTCGACGTGCGGACCCCGCGCCGGGAGATCGGTGGGCTCGAGCAGGCCGCCCGCCACGCGTTCGACGCCCGGCTGGCCACCGTTGGCCTCCGCCCCACCGAGCGGGTCGACGTGCGGGTGCGGCGCAGCCGGCAGGCCCAACGAGCGGTGGAGACGGCCTCCGTACCGCCCGCCCGGGCGACGCCGACGCCATGACCCGCTCCACCCGGCCCGACCGCCTCGACCGGCTGGTGCTCACGAGCCTCGGGCTCCTCGTCACCCTCGCCGCCGCCTACGGCCTGGCCCGGGGCGGCGGTATGTTCGGGGACCGAGCGGCCGACGACCCCCTCCTCCTGCCCTCGGTCCGCCGGTTCGTCGCCGAGAACCCGCTTCTGTTCTGGCTGGCCGCGGCAGTGGTCGCCCTCCTCGTCGCCTGGTTGGGGTACCGGTGGCTCCGGGCCCAGTTCCCCGCCTCGAAGACGGTCGGCCAGCTCGACTTCGACGCCAGCGCCGGCGTCGTGCGCCTCGATGCCGCCGCCGCCGCCCGGGCCCTCGAGAACGACCTCCAGAACCATCCCGATGTCCGGTCGGCCAAAGCCCGCCTGCTGCGGGCCCGGCCCCGCCCGGACGTCGAGCTGCGGGTCGCCGTCGCCGACGACGTCGACGTCGTCGCCCTCGGCCGGTGGGTCGAGGAGGAGGCGCTCGAACGGTTCGGCCAGGCCCTCGAGGTCGCCGACCTCACCGCCCGGATGGAGGTCCGCTTCACCGGGCCCGCCGGCCGGTCGCTGCGCTGACGAGGGAGACCCTCACCGCCGAGAGGCAGGAATCCGCTCCCGCCCCGTCGAAGTCAGAGAGGCGCTCACCGTCGGTCTCGGGGGGATGTCGTGGTCGAGGTCCTGAAGGTCTCCAGCCGGTCCAACCCGAACTCGGTTGCCGGCGCCCTGGCCGGCGTGCTCCGCCAGTCCGGCGCCGTCGAGGTCCAGGTCGTGGGCGCCGGCGCCCTGAACCAGGCGGTCAAGGCCATCGCCATCGCCCGCGGGTTCGTCGCCCCTTCGAACATCGACCTGGTGTGCATCCCCACCTTCGCCGACATCGAGATCGACGGCGAGGGGCGCACCGCGATCCGCCTGGCCGTCGAGGACCGCGCCGGCCGCCGCCCGGCCGAGAACGGCACCGGGGCGGCTCACTCGTCGGCCGCCGCCTTCGAGGCCTCGCCGCCGAGCTTCCCCGCCTACAGCTGACCGCTTGTCCGCCCGGGAACGGGCGGGTCGGGCGGTAGCGTGGGCCCATGAGCCGGAAGTTCCTCATCCGCACCTTCGGGTGCCAGATGAACGAGCACGACTCCGAGCGTCTCGCCGGTCTCCTCGTGGCCGAGGGGATGGAGGCCACCGACGACCTCGGCGCCGCCGACGTGGTCGTCCTCAACACCTGCTGCATCCGCGAGAACGCCGACAACAAGCTCTACGGGCACCTCGGGCACCTCAAGGCGGAGAAGGGCCGCCGGCCCGACCTGCAGATCGCGGTGGGTGGGTGCCTGGCCCAGAAGGACCGCGGCCTGATCCGCGAGCGGGCGCCCCAGGTGGACGCCGTCTTCGGGACCCACAACCTGGCCCGCGCCCCCGAGCTGCTGCGCCGGGCGGCGACCGACGGCCCGGTGGTCGAGATCCTCGACGCCGCCCAGGCCGACGACGAGGCCGCCTTCCCGTCGGCCCTCCCCGTGCGCCGCAACCTGGGTTGGTCGGCGTGGGTCACCATCCAGATCGGCTGCGACAACAGCTGCGCCTTCTGCATCGTGCCGGCGGTGCGAGGCCCGGAGATCAGCCGCCCCTTCGGCCAGGTCGTGGCCGAGGTCGAGGGCCTGGCCGCCGACGGCACGACCGAGGTGACCCTGCTCGGCCAGAACGTCAACTCCTACGGGCGCGACGTCACGACCCGTCTGCGGGCCGCCCCCGCCCCTGCCCCGGACGCCGCCTACCGGGCGGGGACGACGTGGGCTTCTGCTCCCCGGCGCCGGGCCCGACCCCTGTTCGCCGACCTGCTGCGGGCGGTGGGCGAGGTGGACGGGATCCGCCGGCTGCGGTTCACCAGCCCCCACCCCAAGGACCTGCGGCCCGAGACCATCGAGGCCATGGCCGAGATCCCGGCTGTCTGTGAGCACCTGCACCTGCCCCTCCAGGCCGGCAGCGACCGCACGCTGGCTGCCATGCACCGGGGCTACACGGCCGAGCGCTACCTCTCCCGGGTGGCCGAGGCCCGGGCGGCGGTGCCCGACCTGGCCGTCACCACCGACATCATCGTCGGGTTCCCGGGTGAGACCGACGCCGACTTCGAGCGGACCCTCGAGGTGGTGGCGGAGGCCGCCTACGACAGCGCCTACACGTTCCTGTTCTCGCCCCGCCCCGGCACCGAGGCGGCCGCCATGGGTGACCGGTTCGTGCCCGCCGAGGTGGCCGCCGAGCGGTTCGAGCGCCTGCGCGTCGTCGTCGAGCGCTCGGCCCTGGCCCGCCACCAGGCCAGGGTCGGGCGGGTCGAGGAGGTGCTGGTCGAGGGCCCCAGCCGCAAGGACCCCAGCGTCACCACCGGTCGCACCCGCCAGAACAAGCTCGTGCACTTCACCGCCGAGCGCCCCCTCGCCGCCGGCTCCTACGCCACCGTCCGGGTCACCGGCGCCGCTCCCCACCACCTGCGGGGTGAGCTGGTCGACGTCACCGCGGTGGCGCGCCATCGCACGCTGATCCCGGTGTCGGCTGGGTGACGGGCCCTCCGCCCGCTCGGCCCCACGTCGCCCTCGTCGGGCCCACCGCCTCGGGAAAGTCGGCCCTGGCCCTGGAGGCGGCCCGGCGGCTGGGCGACGTCGAGCTCGTGTCGGTCGACTCGATGCAGGTGTACCGGGGCATGGACATCGGCACGGCCAAGCCCACCCCCGCCGAGCAGGCCGAGGTGCCCTGCCACCTGCTCGACCTGGCCGACCCCTCCGAGGACTTCTCGGTCGCCCGGTTCCAGGCCGCCGCCGCCGCGGCGATCGCCGACATCGAGGCCAGGGGCAGGCGGGCGCTGCTGGTCGGGGGGACGGGCCTGTACCTGCAGGCGGTGGTCGACCAGTTGTCCCTCCCCGGGCAGTGGCCGGCCGTGCGCGAGCGGCTCGAGGAGGAGGCGGCCACGCCCGCCGGCGTCGGGGCGCTGCACCGGCGGCTGGCGGTGGCCGACCCCCCGGCGGCGGCGCGGATCGAGCCGGCCAACCGCCGGCGAATCGTGCGGGCCCTGGAGGTCACGCTCGGCAGCGGCCGCCCGTTCTCGTCTTTCGGGCCGGGGCTGGGCGCCTACCCCCGCACCCGGTTCCGCCTGGCCGGCGTGTGGCTCCCACGCCAGGTCGTGGGCCGACGCATCGCCGAGCGGTTCGAGACGCAGCTGGCGGCCGGCTTCGTCGACGAGGTGCGGGAGCTGGCCCGCCACCCAGCCGGTCTGTCCCGCACCGCCCGCCAGGCCCTCGGCTACCGCGAGCTGCTCGACCACCTGCGAGGGCGGTTGACGCTCGACGAGGCGGTCGACGTGGCCGTGCGCCGCACCCGGGAGTTCGCCCGCCGCCAGCGGGCGTGGTTCCGGCGCGACCCCCGCATCACCTGGGTGGCCACGGCGGCAAACCCGCTCGCCTCGCTCGACACCCTCCTGGGACACTGGGCTCCGTGAGGCTGGAGAAGTACGAGGCCCTCGGGAACGACTTCCTGATCGCGTTCGACCACCCGGTCGACGCTCAGGTGGCTCGCGCCGTGTGCGACCGCCATCGGGGCGCCGGCGCCGACGGCGTCATCCGCGCCCTCGTTCGGCCGACGACCGACGACGGCGAGGCCGACGTGGTCATGGAGCTCTGGAACGCCGACGGCAGCCGGGCCGAGACCAGCGGCAACGGCCTGCGCTGCCTGGCCCGGGCGGTGGTCGACGCTGGCCTGGTGGCCGGGCCGGAGATGGTGATCGCCACCGACGCGGGCCTTCGACGGGCGACGATCGGCGCCGGCGGCCTGGTGAGCGTGGGCATGGGGCCCGTGCGTCGCGTCGACCGGGACGACGTGACGTTCGACGACCCTCGTTGGCTCGGCTTCGTCGACGCCGGCAACCCCCACGTCGTGCTGGGCGTCGAGGACCCCGCCAAGGAGGACCTCGAGGAGGACGGCCCGGCATGGGAGCGCGCCTACGGGGGCGTCAACGTCGAGTACGTGGCCGCCGGCCCGGGCCCCGACGAGCTCACCATGCGGGTCTGGGAGCGGGGCGTGGGGGAGACGATGGCGTGCGGCAGCGGCGCCTGCGCGGCGGCGGTGGTGGCACGCCACGAGGGAATGGTGGGCGAGCGTGTCACCGTTCATCAGCCCGGAGGGGATGTCCTCGTCGACCTCTCGGGGCCGACCGCCGTCCTCACCGGCCCGGCCCGATACGTGTGCACAGTGGAGTTCCCCGACGGCCCCGGGCGGGGTAGGGGCCCCGCCTCGGGGAGGAGGGCGGGGTTGGGGTCCCGCCCGGGAGAAGCGACATGGCCCTCATAGAGCGCGACAAGCGCGAGCGGATCGTGCTGGTGGGGGTGGCCATCCCGCCGACGACCCAGGAGGCAGCCGAGTCCTCGCTCGACGAGCTGGCCGCCCTCGTCGACACCGCCGGGGCCGACGAGGCCGACCGCGTCCTGCAGCGGCGCGACTCGCCCGATCCGGCCACGTTCGTGGGCCAGGGCAAGGCCGAGGAGCTCAGGGACATCTCCGAGACGGTCGACGCCGACACGGTGGTGTTCGACGACGAGCTGTCCCCGGCCCAGAGCCGCAACCTGGAGAAGATCCTCGGCCGCACCGCCATCGACCGCACTGCGGTGATCCTCGACATCTTCGCCCAGCACGCCCACAGCCAGGAGGGCAAGGCCCAAGTCGAGCTGGCCCAGCTCCGCTACCGGCTGCCCCGCCTGCGCGGGCGGGGCAAGGCCCTCAGCCAGCAGGCTGGTGGCATCGGCACCCGGGGCCCGGGCGAGACCCAGCTCGAGGTCGACCGTCGGCGGCTGGTGCGGCGCATGACCAAGCTGGAGGCCGACCTGCGCGACCTCACGCGCAACCGCCGGACCCAGCGCAAGTCCCGGGCCCGCTCCGGGCTGCGCACGATGGCGGTGGTGGGCTACACCAACGCCGGCAAGTCGACTCTGCTCAACCGGCTGACCCACGCCGACGTCCTCGTCGAGGACCGCCTGTTCGCCACGGTCGACCCCACCACCCGCCGCCTCGAGCTCCCGGGCGGCGAGCGGGTGCTCGTCACCGACACCGTCGGCTTCGTGCGCAAGCTCCCCACCCAGCTGGTGGAGGCGTTCCGCTCGACGCTGGAGGAGGTCGCCGAGGCCGACCTGCTCCTCCACGTCGTCGACGCCGCGGTGGCCGACCCCGAGGCCCAGATCGACGCGGTGCGGACGGTGCTGGCCGAGATCGACGCCGACCACGTCCCCGAGCTGATCGCCTTCAACAAGTCCGACCTGCTGGGCGACCAGCGCACCGAGGCCAAGCGGCTGCTCGACCGCCACCCGGGCTCGGTGCTGGTCTCGGCGCGGACGGGCGAGGGCATCGACGACCTGCTGGGCGCGGTGGGCGAGCGCCTGCGGGCGCTCGGGCGGGTCGTCGAGCTTGTCGTCCCCTACGGGCGGGGCGACGTGATGGCCGCCCTCCACCGCCACGGCGAGATCCTGTCCGAGCAGCACGAGGCGGAGGGCACGAGGGTGCAGGTGAGGCTTCACCCTGGCGACGTCGAGCGGTTCACCGAGTTCCGGGTCGGCTGAAGCGGTGAGCATAGGGTGACGGCAGCGCCGCCCACCGGCTTCCGGCCGCCGCCTTACCCCTACGACCGGCTCGACGAGGTCAAGGCCCTGGCCGCCGCCCACGAGGGCGGTGCCGTCGACCTGTCGGTGGGGACGCCCGGCGACCCGCCCCCGCCCGCGGTCGTCGCCACCCTCGGCGGGTCCGGGACCGAGCGGGGATACCCGCCGTCGGTCGGCACCCCCGCGTTCCGGCAGGCGGCGGTGGCGTGGATGGCCCGGCGGTTGGGCGTGGAGGTCCCGGTGGAGGCGGTGGCGGGGTGCGTGGGCACCAAGGAGCTGGTGGCCACCACCCCGCAGTGGCTGCGCCTACGCGACCCGGGCAAGGACACCGTCCTGTACCCCGCCGTCTCCTACCCCACCTACGAGATGGGGGCCCGGCTGGCCGGGTGCCGGGCCGTCCCCGTGCCGGTCGACGAGCGCTGGCGCCTCGACCTTTCCGCGGTCGACGAGGGCGACGCCGCCCGGGCCCTGTGTCTCTGGGCCAACACGCCGGCGAACCCCAGCGGGGCGCTCGACGACCTCGGGGCCGTGGCCGCGTGGGCCCGAGCCCGGGGCGTTCCCGTCCTGTCCGACGAGTGCTACGTCGAGTTCACCTGGGACGGTCCAGCCCGCACCGTCCTCCAGCACGGGCTCGAGGACGTCGTGGCCGTGCACTCCCTCTCGAAGCGGTCGAACCTGGCCGGGTTGCGCGCCGGGTTCTACGCCGGCGACCGCGACCTCGTGCGCTACCTCTCCGAGGTCCGCAAGCACGTGGGCATGATGACGCCGGGCCCCGTGCAGGCGGCCGCGGTCGTGGCGCTCGACGACGACAGCCACGTCGACGTGCAGCGCGCCCGCTACGCCGAGCGGCTGTCGTTCTTCGCCGCGGTGCTGACCGCCGCCGGGTACCCGTGCGGGCCACCGGGGGGCGGCTTCTACCTGTGGGCCGAGGTCCCCGGCGGAGACGCCTGGGCGGCGGCGGCCGATCTCGCCCGGCGGGGTGGGCTGGTTGTGGCTCCGGGCGAGTTCTTCGGCCCTCAGGGGGCCAGCCGGCTCAGGGTGGCGCTGGTCCAGGGTCTCGATCGTCTCCGGCTGGTGGCCGACCGCTTGCAGGACGGCTGAGGAATCGCCGGGTCAGTGAGGCTGGTCCTCCAGCGACGGGGGCCAGCCCGGGACGAACAGCTGCTCGCCGTAGACGCTGGCCACCTTCCAGCCGTCGGCGGTGTGGCGCATGGCGAAGCGCCGGGCAAAGGCGTCCCGCTTGGGTCCCTCCGACATCTCCGAGAAGGTGACGATCTCCAAGTCGAGGCCCAGCACCTCCGGCTCGTCGCGGGCCTGCCACGTCTGGGCGCTGAAGCCCTTCCAGATCTTCTGCCAGAGCTCGAGGACCTCGCCGGCGAAGCGGTCCCACAGCGGATGGTCGGGATCGGCCGCCGACAGGCTGCGGGCGAGGGCGTCCCAGTCGGCTCCGTGGCCCACCCAGGGGTGGTGGCGGTGGGCCCAGATCCAGTCCTGGGCCAGGACCAACCGGAGGGTGTCGTCGGTGATCGGCCAGGCCGCCCGCAGGTCGCTGCGGTCCATCACCGCCTCCACCCACGTGGCTGCCACCGCCTGAGGTGACGGCGCCGGAGGGGTGGCGGGGTCGGCCACGGCGTCAGGCTAACGAGCGGAGGCGGCCCGGCGCAGTCGCTCGTCGATCCACCCCCGGTCGAACAGGGCGGCGACGAAGCGGCCGAAGCTCTCCTCCATGGCCTCGCGCTCGCCGTCGTCGTCGGTGGGCTCGACCTCCCGGCCGGCGGCGACCATCGCCCGTCCGGCGGTCGCCAGGTCGGCATGCAGCGTGCCGGCGGCGGCCAGGATGCAGGCGCCCACGGCCGTATCCGCCTGCTCGGCCACCAGGAGGGGGGCGCCCAGCACCGCCGCTCGGATGGCCGCCCACGCCGGGCTCCGCCCGCCCCGCCCGGCGGACCGAAGGGGCGGGGCGGCGGAGGCTCCCATGTCGGCCAGGCGGGCATAGCCCAGCCGCTCCACGAACGCCACCCCCTCGAGCAGGGCCCGGTGGCGCTCGGCGTCGTCGGCCGGCTCGCCCAACCAGAAGCCCTCGGCGTCGGAGGCCACGAAGGGGAAGCGCTCGCCGGTGGCAACGAGGGGATAGGTGACGCACCGCGCCGGCCCCCGGCGAGCGGCCCGGTCGTCGAGCTCGCCCAGGTCGGCGTCGGGCCAGGCCTCCTCGATGGCCGCCCCGCCGGTGTTCGAGGCGCCCCCCGGCAGCCACCACCCGTCGGGGTGGCGGTGGCTGTAGACCGCCCCGCCGGGATCGACGAGGAGGTCCTCGGTGACGCCCTTCACGACCAGCGTCGTCCCCACCACGGTGACGAACCGACCGGGTCGATCGGCGCCCGCCGCCACCTGGCCGGCGCAGCCGTCGGTCATGCCCAGGCGGACCTGGCAGCGGCGGGGGAGCCCGGTGGCGGCGGCGGCGTCGTCCGACACCGTTCCGACGGCCGACGTGGGCGGGCGCACCTCGGGCAGGAGCTCGGCGCGCACGCCGACGGCGTCGAGGGCCTCGTGGGCCCACTCCTTCCTCTTCGGGTCGTACCCGCTCTTGAGGGCGTGGCTCCAGTCGGTCGGCGGCGTTCGATCGCCGGTGAGCCCGGCGACCACCACGTCGGAGGCGTGCGCGAGGCGACTGGCGCGGGAGGCCGCCTCCGCCTGCGCCACGAGCCAGGCCCACTTGGCCAGGCCCGAGGTCGCGCTCGGGTGAAAACCGAGGGCGTCCCAACGGTCCGCCCCGGCCTCCGCCGCCTTCTCCGCCTCCGCTCCCGCGCGTTGGTCGTCGTACAGCAGCGCGGGGCCGACGGGCGCACCCTCGCCGTCGAGCGCCACCACGGTCCCCGAGGTGGCGGCCACCGCCACCGCCGAGATCTCGTCGGCGCCGGTCCGGCCCAGCGCGTCGGTGGCCTGGCGCAGGGCGTCGACCGCCGCCGGCCACCATGCGGTGGCGTCCTGCTCCGACCACCCGGAGCGGGGGCGGTGCGGCGCGGGGAGGGCGGCCCGGCCGGTGGCGGCGACCCGCCCTTCGCCGTCGGCGCAGACGACCCGCACCTCCTGGGTGGCCAGGTCGATGCCGGCGACGAGCTCAGCCGCCACCGGGCTCGCCCTCCGGCGCAGGTGGAGGAGGCGTCAGCGGCTGGGCCCGCAGACCGCACACCTCGCCCATGGGACAGATGCGGGGCGCCGCCTCCCGCAGCAGCTCGAGCCCGAAGCGGCGCATCTCCTGCGCCTGGGTGGGCCCCGCCTCTTCACGCTGCTGGACCAGCTCTGCCATCGAGAACAGGTAGCCACCGCTCTCGAGCATGTGGTCCGGGGTGGCCAGCATGACGGCCTTCACGTCCGCCCAGGGGACGACGCCGGCGTCCTTCTCCGTCCGGTAGCTCAGGCCGTGGGCGTCGATACCGGTCACGTCCACGGTCATGACCCGGTCGTCGTTCAGCGTCAGCCCGGCGGTGAAGTCGGTGAAGCCGGGCTCCTCCGTCGCGTCCATAGGCGTCCCCCTTTGCTCCGGCGTCGATGCTCCCACCTTTCTCCTACAGTGACCTCCGTGCCCATCGACACGTCCGGAGAGTCGTTCAGCGCGCTGCGAAGCCTGCTCGACCAGATCGCCGACAACGATGTCCCCGCCGCCTCCCGGATCGCCGCCACCATCGCCGCCCAGCAGTTCCTCGAGTCGCTGACCCGCCGGCTGGTCACCGAGGCCCGGGAGGAGGGGGCGACGTGGGACGAGCTGGGCGAGGCGTTCGGCACCACGCCCGCCAACGTCAGGTCCCGCTTCGGCAGCTACCGGAGCTACGACGACGACTGACGAGGACAAGCTCGAGCGCCTCCGGTCGCTGCTCCGAGACATCCACAGCCGCCTGACCGCGGAGCCCGGCCTGCCGTACGACGAGTGGGAGGTCCAGCTCTACGCCTACGACGAGGCGCTGGTGACGGCGGCCGACATTCTCGACGTCCCCGTCCCCCCGGGCGCCCGGGACGAGATGGGACCGGCCCAGCGGGCGGCCATCGAGCAGGGCCTGGCCGACGCCGGCTTCGACATCTGGTCGGAGGACTGACGAACCGGCGGTGGATTCTGGTGCTGGGACGCCAGAAGTCACCGCCGGTTGGATCGGGAGAGGCTCACTCCTCCTCGTAGCGGCCGCCCAGGTGGCGGGCCAGGAAGCGCTCGGCGGCGGCGTAGAACTTGAGCCGGTTCTCGGGCTTGGCGAACCCGTGGCCCTCGTCGGGGAAGAGCAGGTACTCGTGGTCGATGCCGCGCTCGCGCAGGGCGGCGACGATCTGCTCGGACTCGGCCTGTTTCACCCTGGGGTCGTTGGCCCCCTGGGCGACCAGCAGCGGGATCCGGATCTGGTCGACCTTCGACAGCGGCGACCGCGACCAGAGGAAGTCCTCCTCCGTCTCCGGGTTGCCCACGCGGGTGTGGAACTGGGCGACCAGGGGCGCCCAGTAGGGCGGGATCGACTCGATGAGGGTCTTGAGGTTGACGGGGCCGACGATGTCCACCGCGCAACGGAACACCTCGGGCGTGAACGTGGCCCCCACCAGGGCGGCGTAGCCGCCGTAGGAGCCGCCGTAGATGCCGATGCGCTCGCGGTCGGCCCAGCCCTTGGCCACGACGTGCTCGACCGCGTCGATCAGGTCGTCGTGCATCTTGGCGCCCCACTCCCGGTCGCCGGCGTTCACGAACGCCTTGCCGTAGCCGGTGGAGCCCCGGAAGTTCACCTGCACGCACAGGTAGCCGCGGTTGGCGAGCCACTGGGCCTCGGGGTCGAACCCCCACATGTCCCGGGCCCACGGGCCGCCGTGGACGTTGACCACGGCGGGCAGCGCCGAGCCCGACGACCCCGGAGGGAAGGTCAGGTACCCGTGGACGGTGAGCCCGTCGCGGGCGGTGAACGAGAACGGCTCCATCGACGCCAGCCGGTACTCGGAGAGCGCCGGCTGATGCTCGAACAGGAACGTCCCCGAGCTCTCCCGCCGGTCCCAGGCGTAGTAGCGGACCGGGCCGTCGTCGGTGGTGTACCCCGCCAGCCAGATGCGGTCGTCGTCGTCGGCCCCCACGAGCATGGGGTCGCCGGGCGACAGCGAGAGCAGGCCCTGGACGTCGTCGGCGATGTCGGGGTCGAGCACCCGGTAGTCGGCCCGCTCCTTCAGGAACACGACCAGCTGGGGCTCGCGGGTGTCGGGGTGCAGCCGGACGCTCGTGACGTCGTAGGTGGGATCCTCGGCGACGACGGTCATCTCGCCGGTGGCGCAGTCGATGCACACCAGCCGGCCGGCGTTGGCGCCTGCCGACGTGATCGCCCACAGGCCCTTGCCGTCGAGGGTGAAGGCGAGGGGCTCGGTGGCCAGAGCGTCCTCTTGGCCGACGTCGAGCAGGGGGCGCCAGTCGTCGTCCTCGGTGTCGCGGACCATGATGACCATGCCGCCGTCGGGCTTGGGGGCGATCCCTGCTCGGACCTTCCAGTCGACATCGGCCAACAGGCCGAT
>DATACM010000133.1:0-9898 GCA_036259055.1 Acidimicrobiales bacterium
CGATACATGTGCAGAGAGAGTGTCGAACGCGAGGTGTGGCCATGTCACGGGTTCGTAGGATGCTGATGGGGGTCCTCGGCCACGGGATGGCGATCGCCATCGGCCTCTCGGCGGCTGGAGACGACCGTCGCCGCCCTCGGCGCGTTGGTCACCGCGCTGGCCCCGAAGGTCGGGGGCGTGAGGCAGTGAGGCGTGGCCAGCGGCACACGCCGAGCCCGGGCGACCCCGACGGCGATGCTGGCGGGGACGGTCACCGCCGCGGCCACGACCGGTGAGGTGAGAGCCAGCAGCACGAGGAACGCCGCCGAGAGGCCGATGGCGATCGCCAGCCCGTGGCCGAGGACCCCCATCAGCATCCTACGAACCCGTGACATGGCCACACCTCGCGTTCGACACTCTCTCTGCACATGTATCGACAACGCGGGCATGCAACTTGATTTCCAATTTCCGGAAGATTTTTCGGGGGGCCTCACTGCCCTCGGGTCGAGGGCTCGAGCCGAGCAGCCCCACGAAGACGTTGGCCACGATCCGCCGCCCACCGGGCTCCGACGGAGGCCCCCGTCGAGCAGCGTGCCGGCCTCATGCCGCGGGCGGGTCTTGGTCCGTCGACGCGGCGCTGGCCCGCGCAAGCATCGAAGAGCGGGCTAGATGAGGTTGCTGGCGATGTGGATGGCACCGAGAGCCATGAATGTCGCCCATCCGGTCAGCCATCCCGTGGCCGCCGGCCGCAGCCGTCGTCTTCGCCGCAGAGCGAGACCGCCGACCAGCGCGACGAGAAAGGCCGCGATGACGAGCGGAACTCGATCGGACCACATGGCGACGCCAACCAGATAAAGAAAACTCGTGAAACCGAGGTAGGGCTCCACCAGGAACCGTCGGGACAAGTCGACGAGAGTCGGCGCGGGAGGACCAAGCCTCTCCTCGTCCTTGGCGTCACGAGAGCGAGCGTGTCGTTCCAGGGCCAGCCAGATTCGTCGGACGTGCTCGGGCGTCAGTCGAGGACCGCCGAGGGTTTTCAACCATCGGGAGAGTACGGCGCCCCTCACGACGGTTACACCCTGGTGATCGAACCAGTCCCAGGCCTCTTCGGGACCGTCAGGGGGCCAAATGACCAGAACCGGCCGAACCGGAGCGTGTTCGAGCGCACGCTTGAAGTGGTGAGTCAGTGCCCGCTGGCTGGCGTTGATCTGTGCATGCCACTGCTGCACACGTTCGGCCAGGAACGGCTTCGGGGGCGTCTGGAGAGGCCAGGGTTCCGACACCGATTTCGTCTCGAGCACGAAGACACCCGCCGGGCCGACGGCGATGTGGTCGATGTCCGCATCACCGCGGACCCTGAGGCCGCTCACCGAGCGCCAGCCCTTTCTCCGTAGCTGACGCAGCGCCTCTGCGGTCCGTTCCTCTGATTCGATCGCCATGATCAGGCGTGCGGCACCACTGAAGAGCACCGTGAAGAGGACTGCCAACCAGAGCCCACTCGCCCAGGTGATGCCAATCAGGAACCACCGCGCCGGTCCGCTGTACTGGAGGATCGTCAGCGGGGTGAGCAGCGCTGGAAGGCCGATGGCGGAACCGAGCACCAATCGCCACCGGCGACTGAGGAACGGGGCGACTCGATTCCAGAGTTCTCTGCGGGCGTACTGCGCCGAGCGCCTGCCGCGTGTGAGCTTCCTCGCTCGCCAGCGTTCCTGAACGCCGGCCCATGCCCTGACTCTGAATTGCACGGGCGCGAAGCCTACGAAGAGGCTGTGACATTCAGGCGCGGCGACGAACGGAGGCGCCACGACTGGGCCGGAGCGGAGTAGATGCTGTCGTCAGCTTCGAACCCGCCAGAGTCGTTCCGTCGGCTCGTCGACCGAACCGATGGATCGAGGAGGGTCGCCTACTCCTGCGGCGAGTCGTCCGTAAAGATCTTCGTAGCCCCGGAGGCGCCGTGTAGCGCGGCGAGGGTAGCGTGGCCTTTCCGGAGACGGCGCGCGACAAGTCGAGGGGTGCCGGCGCGCCGGTTGTCCGGCGGCGCGGCGTGTGCGAGGGTACGAGTCGAAGAGAGCTGGCTCACCGCGTGCGGGCGCCCGGAAGGACGAGGAGCGGCGAATGGTGAGGCGGATAGTGGGCGGGTCCTGGCCCTGCGCCTGGCAGTCCTCTTCGGCCTCAGCACCGGCGTCCTGGCCACCGTGGCCGGGACCTCGTCCGCTCAGGTGACGTCTGTCCTCGGCGGGGCGACGGACTACGTCGCCGAGGTCAGCCTCTTCAGAGGCCCCTCGATGCAGCGGGGGCCGGCGGGTACGCCGGGTTGCGACCCGAACCAGCCCCTCCCCGGCCCGGCCGGGACGCCGACGGAGGGTTGCAACATCTCCGTCACGCTGCCGGCAGCCGGCGGGAGCGCGTCGATGTCCGACCCCGACAGTTCGGCCGTCGTCAGATACGGGCCGGGGATCATCGTCTCCCGGGGCGCGGCGACCGTCAGCACCCAGGGAACCACGGGACCAGCCGGGTCCGTGACCAGCTCGGCCGAGATTCAGGACGTCAACGCCTCGGGCCGGGAGGTGTTCACAGCCGCCTCCATCTCCAGCAGCTGCACCGCGTTGGGGGCGGGGGTCACCGGCTCGACGACGATCACGGACGGAAGGTTGCAGACCTCCGAGGGCGACCCCGACCTCCCCGGCGACGAGCGCTTCGTCGACCTTCCGACGAACCCCGCGGCCAATGAGACGCACCCAGGGACGATCGAGACGGTGGGGGATACCTTCGAGTACCGGTTCAACGAGCAGGTCCCCAACCCTGACGGGTCTCTCACGGTCTACGCCGCCCACCTGGTCCTGCTCGGGCCGACCGCAGTAGGTCACATCTACATCGGTCGGGTCGACTGCGGCGTCAACCCCAGGCAGACCACGACGTCCCTCGGCGCGACGACGACCAGCACCGGACCGAATGCAACCACCACGACGACAGGGCCGCGTGGGCCTGAACCGGTAACGGATGGCTCAAACCGATACGGTGCTCCCGAGTGGTGGCCGCTACGTGGAAGGCACGTGGTCGGCTGTACCAATATGAACGGCTGCCCAGGCGGCTATCACGGGTACTGGGCTCTCGACATCAATGCCAATCGGGACAGCGAGGTATATGGCGCCGGAGCGGGCCAGGTGACCTTGGCCGTCGGTGATCAGGCAGAATTGCGACTTCTTCGTTTATCCTGATGAACGCAGTTGCCCGGAAGGTAGCAGGGGGAACCGGGTCGTAATCGTAATCAAGCATGACGCCAACGGTGACGTAACGACCCGTTACCTCCACCTAACGAGCGTATTTGTGAAGGTCGGGGACTGGGTTGACCAAACCGCGCTCCTCGGAACAGCGGGGGACTCCGGCCTTGCCGGTCCGGGCTATGTGCATCTGCACTTTGAGGAACGCGCCCGTCAAGAAAATGGTTCTATACGTGATGTCGACCCTGTACCGCTTAAAGCGTGTCATGGCGACCAGTTGAAGTCCTATCCTCACGAGTTCGGAAAGACATCGTGGTCGCAAGTTACACGAGGCGAATACGCCGTGCGCTCCGACGGACCTGCCTGTGCTGATGGAGTCGCAAACGCCCCCGTGCTTGCGCCTGACCCCTCCGAGCTTCCAGCTGTGAGTACCAGCGTACCGACGGTCCTCACGGCTCGACCCCCTCTAACGCGAACAGGGAGTTCATTAGGCAAGTTGGCCGTCCTGGCTACACTCTTTGGGCCCATCGCGTTGAAGTGGGGACCGTGACGTAGCCGACCATCCACCACGCGGGTCAGGGGTCCCGCCATCTTCGTGGCTATCTGACGGCTACGAGGACGGGAGACCCCTGACGATGAGCGACGGTATCGGGCTGGCGGAGGCACTTCTAGGACTGGCCCGAGTTTGGCGGGGCGAGGCCCTTTCGGGAGTAGCTGCAACGCCGTGACCTGCGGAAATGGCTCCGCGAGGGTCGCTTCCTTCGGTATTTGTAGGGACAAACAGTTCCTCGACTTCCTGGCCTAGAAGCTCCATAATCAGAGGCGTGTTCGTGAAGACAACACGCGTGAAGCGGGGCAACAAGACCTACGAGTACCTGACGTTGGTGGAGGCCGTGCGGGAGGGCGGCAAGGTCGGCCACCGGGTGCTGTTCCGCCTGGGCGAGGCGGAGGCGCTGCGCCGCACGGGCGAGTTGGAGCGCATCGTCGCCGCCCTGCAGTCCCACTGCGATGTCGAGGTGGTGGCGGCCCGGGAGCTGGTGGCCGAGGACGCACCGGCGCTCGGGGCGGTGGCGGCGGTGTGGGCGGCCTGGCGTCGTCTCAGCCTCGACGAATGGTTCGCCAAGGTCGGGGCGGACCGGGGCGCCGAGGTCCTCGAGCACGCGCTGTTCGCCATGGTGGCCAACCGCCTGGTGGCCCCGACCTCCAAGCGGCGGCTGCCGGAGTGGATCGCCGAGGATGTCGTTCCCCCGGCCGGGTTCGCGCCGCCGTCGCTCGAGCAGTACTACCGGGCCCTCGACGCGGTGGCCGACGCCAAGACCGAGACGGAGACCAAGCTCTACTCGGCGCTCACCGACCTCACCAACCTCGACCTGCGCCTGGTCTGCTACGACCTGACCTCCACTTACTTCGAAGGGGCGGTCGGGCCCTCGGCCCGCTTCCCCTCCCGGGCCTTCGGCTACTCCCGCGACCACCGCTCCGACCGGCCCCAGGTGGTCATCGGCCTGCTGTGCACCGGCGACGGCATCCCCATCGCCCACCACGTCTTCGCCGGCAACACCGCCGACGTCTCCACGCTGGGAGAGGTGCTGGGTGACCTGCAGGGACGCTTCGGGGTGGGGCGCATCTGCGTGGTGGCCGACCGGGGGCTGATCTCCGAGGACAACATCGCCACGGTCGAGGGCTGCGGGTTCGACCACGTCATCGCCACCCGCCTGCACCGCAGCCCCGAATGTGCCGAGGCGCTCGAGGCCTCGGCCCGCCCCGACGCCCGATGGGTGCCGGTGCCCGAGGCGAACTCGGCCGCCTGCGACGTGACCCTGGCCAACGGGGGGCGGGCGGTGGTGGTGGCGTCGTTCGAGCGCTGGGAGCGCGACACCCTGCGCACCGCCGAGCTGGTCGTGCGCACTGAGGCCAAGCTGCTGGCCCTGGAGCGCCGGGTGCGCGACGGCGAGCTGGTGGATGCGGGAAAGATCGGCCGGGCCGCCCAGCGCATCCTCGGGTCCTCCCCCGTGGCCCGCCTGTTCGACGTCGAGATCGGCCGGGGCCGCTTCCTCTACCACTACGACGAGGCCGCCTTCGTCTACGAGGACCTGCTGGCCGGCCGCTACGTGCTCACCACCAGCCTCTCCCCCGAGCAGGCCTCCGCCGCCCAAGTGACGATGGCCTACCGATCGCTGCTCGAGATCGAACGGCGCTTCCGGGTCCTCAAGGACTTCTTGCACCTGCGCCCGGTGCGGCACTGGACCGAGCGGCGGGTGCGGGCGCACGTGGCCATCTGCGTGTACGCCACCGTCATCGAGGCGCTCGTGGCCCGGGCGCTGCGGGATGCCGATGTGCGCGACCCCGACGTTCCCAAGCAGTTCCTCACCCCCGAGCGGGCGCTGCGCGAGCTCGGGCGCATCCGGGCCGTCACCCTCACCGCCGGCGAGCGGACGATCGACGTCGTCACCCGTCGATCGCCGCTGCAGTCCCGCATCCTGGCTGCGCTCGGCGTGGACACGTCCGGCTGGGAGCGCCCCCGCATCAGCTGAGCGGCGCCGCCCCGGACATCACCCCCGATGTAGTACAACACCGCCTCCGCGCGGCTCTCCTACCAGCACTTTCGCGATTGACCCGCCAAACTCGGGACTGGAGGGGTTCCGGGTGCTGGAGGTGTCCGAGGGCGACGACGAGGTGGTCGTCACCATCGAGACCACGCTCGAGTTGGTCGGCTGCGGAGGCTGTGGCACCCGTGCTGAAGCGCAGGGTCGCATGGCCATCGACATCCGCGATCTGGCCTGCTTCGGCCGCCCGGCACGGCTGCGGTGGATCAAGCGCCGGTGGCGCTGTGTCGACGCCGACTGCGACGCCCGCACCTGGACCGAGCGCTCCACCCACGTCGATGCCCAGGCCGTGCTCACCCGCCGGGCCGGGGCGGAGGCATGCCGCCAGGTGGGCGAGGAGGCCCGGGCCGTCTCCCGGGTGGCGGCCGAGTTGGGCGTGTGCTGGTGGACGGTCATGAACGCGGTGATCGAGCACGGCACGCCCCTCGTCGACGATCCCGACCGAGTTGGTCCCGTGCGCCAGCTCGGCGTCGACGAGACGACGTACCTGTCTGCCACCCGCTCACACTCGACCATCTACGCCACCGCCCTCGTCGACCTCGAGGCCCGAGTCCTCATCGACATGGTGGAGGGCAACGCCGCCGCTGACCTGCGGCGATGGACCGAGGGCGCCGATGGGCGGTGGCTGGGCGGCATCGAGGTGGTGGCCACCGATCTGGCCGAGTCCTTCCGAGCCGGCCTGTCACCGCATCTCGACCACGCCACCCGGGTGGCCGATCCCTTCCACGTGGTGCGGGTCGGCAACCGCTGCGTCGACAAGGTCCGCCGCCGGGTCCAGAACGAGACCCTCGGCCATCGGGGCCGCAAGGACGAGCCGCTCTATCGCATCCGCAAGCTGCTGCTGGCGGGCGACGAGCGACTGGACGAGCGAGGGCGCAACCGCCTGCTGTTAGGCCTGCGCGTCGGTGATCCCCACGACGAGGTGCTGGGCGCTTGGTTGGCCAAGGAGTCGGTGCGCGACGTCTACTCACCGACGATCCCGCCGTGGCCGCCACGCTGCTCGACAAGGCCATCGCCGGCTGTGGCGCCGACGACGTCAAGGAGATCCGCTCCCTCGGCCACACCCTCGCCTCGTGGCGCGCCGAGATCCTCGCTCACCACCACACGGGCGCCTCCAACGGACCCACCGAGGGGCTCAACCTCTGCGTCAAGCGCATCAAGCGCTGCGGCCACGGTTCAAGCGATTCGAGCACTACCGGCTCCGAGTGCTGCTGCATGCCGGCGGCGTCACCTGGCCAGACCGACCTCATCCGCCGCGTATCCGAACCCGCGCTCCGCACTCAAACGCGTACCGCCACTCTTTGTCGGCTTGGGCGTGCCGCTCGTCGTCAGCAGTCATCGCCGGCGTGGCTGCCGTGGCTACCGTTCACCTTGAAGGTAGCGACTGCGCCCGCTCCGGGCCGCTGTGGATACCAACCCCAGGCGATCCTTCAGTTACTAGCGCAAAGGGGCGACGGCTCTGAGGGGCAGTCGTCTCTGGTTCGAGACCGGAACTTCCGCCCCGGCCGTTGCGGAGGGAGTGGGATTCGAACCCACGGTGGGCAGGACCCACAACGGTTTTCGAGACCGTCCGATTCGGCCGCTCTCGCATCCCTCCGGGGTCGAGGCTAGCGGCTGCGCCGTTCGGCGAAGAACGCCTCCAGGAGGGCGGCGGACTCGGCGGCGCGCACGCCGGGAGTCACCGCCAGCTCGTGGTTGAGGCGGGGGTCGACGCAGAGGTTGTACAGCGACCCGGCCGCGCCGGCGCGGGGGTCGGCGGCGCCGAACACCAGCCGGTCGACCCGGCCGGCCACGAGTGCGCCGGCGCACATCGGGCAGGGCTCGAGGGTGACGACGAGGGTGACGCCCGTCAGCCGCCAGCCGCCAACCACCTCGGCCGCTTGGCGCAGGGCGAGGAGCTCGGCGTGGGCGGTGGGGTCGCCCCGCAGCTCCCGCTCGTTGTGGGCCCGAGCCACCGGCTGGCCGTCGAGCAGAGCTACCGCCCCGACGGGCACGTCGCCGTGCGCCAAGGCGGCGGCCGCCTCCTCGAGGGCGAGGCCCATGGCCTCGTCGTCGGTCACCCGCGAACGGTATGACTGACTGGGCGGAGGGAGTGGGATTTGAACCCACGAGGGGTTGCCCCCTACACGCTCTCCAGGCGTGCCGGTTCGGCCGCTCCCGCATCCCTCCGTGACCGTGCCACGGTATCGTCTGGGCGGACGCTCACCGCCGCTTAGCGCAGCGGCTGGGTCCTGCGCAACGGAAGCCCGTGAACCGAGTCAGGGCCGGAAGGCAGCAGCTCTCAGCGGTCCCTTCCGTGTGCCGCAGTCCAGCCTGGCCGCTGCGCGAAGCGGCGGCGGGACGTCAACTCAGGTCGTTCGACGCCGAGCTCTGCCCACGGCCACCAAGGCGGCGCCGCTCGAGACCAGGAGAGCGGCGATTGCCGTCAACGGACCGTCCTCGCTTCCCGTCATGACCAGCTTGTCGCGCGCCGTGGTGGTCGTCGCCTGAACAGTGGCGGCCGTGGCGCCACCACCCGTGGCCACCGTCGTGGCGGGACTTCCTTGCACGCCGGCGGGCAGTTCCTCGCAGGGGATCCCGTCGTTGTCGGGGTCGAGCCTGTCGGGATCGCCCGGGTGCTGGGCGAAGTACTCCCGTGCTCCCGCCTGGGTGAGGAAGTCGGAGCAGTTGCGCCGGTCGGTGCTGTGATCGGCCGATGCCCCCGGGACCGCCACCGCCCAGACACACGCCGCCGTCAGGAGAATCCGTCGTGTGGTCCGCATCGTTCCCGCTCCTTGGTGTGGCCCGTATGTCTGACCTAGGCAAAAAACGCTATCGGTCGACTTTGAAAAAGTGGGAACATTGAGAGACCGCCCGGCGATGTCGGTGCCCTGGCGTAGTCTCCAATTCGTGCCCTACCAGTCGCTGTACCGGCGGTACCGCCCGCAGCGCTTCGACGAGGTGCGCGGCCAGGACCACGTGGTCAAGACGCTGCGCAACGCCGTCCGCACCGGCACGGTGGCCCACGCCTACCTGTTCAGCGGTCCCCGGGGCACCGGGAAGACCTCGACCGCCCGCATCCTCGCCAAAGCGCTCAACTGCGCCGCTCCGGAGGACGGCGAGCCCTGCGGGCGCTGCCCGTCGTGCGTCGAGATCGCCGAGGGCCGGTCCCTCGACGTGATCGAGCTCGACGCCGCCTCCAACCGGGGCATCGACGCCATGCGGGAGCTGGTGGCCCGGGTGGCCCTCGGCACGCCCGGGCGCTGGAAGGTCTACATCGTCGACGAGGTCCACATGCTCACGACCGAGGCGGCCAACACCCTCCTCAAGACTCTCGAGGAGCCGCCCGCCCACGTGGTCTTCGTCCTGGCCACCACCGAGCCCCAGAAGGTGCTGCTGACGATCCGCAGCCGCACCCAGCCGTTCGAGTTCCGGCTGCTCCCGCCGGGCCTGCTGGCCGAGCACGTGCGGTGGGTGGCGGCCGACGCCGGCCTCGACGTCCCCCCCGAGGCGATCGACCTGGTCGTCCGCCGGGGCAACGGATCGGCGCGGGACGCCCTGTCGGTGCTCGACCAGGTGGCGGCTGCCGGCGGCATCGACCACGAGCCGCCGGGCACCGACGAGGTGATCGAGGCCCTCTGCGAGCGCGACGCGGGCCAGGCCCTGGTCTTCGTGGCCGAGCGGGCCGGTGCCGGCCACGACGCCCGCCAGCTCACCCGCGACATCCTCGAGCACCTCCGGCAGGTCTTCCTCGCCACCATGAGCCGGGGGCTGGTCGGCCTCCCCGACGACGACCTCGCCCGGGTGGAGGCCCAGGGCCGGCGCCTCGGCCCGGCCGCCACCGTCCGGGCCATGGAGACGCTGGGCGACGCCCTGATCGACATGCGCGACGCGCCCGACCCCCGGGTACTGCTGGAGGTCGCCCTGGTGCGGCTGTGCAACCCCGACGTGGACGTCTCGCCCGCCGCCCTGCTCGAGCGCATCGAGCGCCTGGAGCGGGCGCTGGCCGAGCGGGGGGGACGTGTCCCGCCCGGGGCTGCTGCCCCGAGCTCCTCCGCCCCGCCTTCGCCGACCGCGGCCCCGGCGTCGGCCGCCGCCGGCGCCCGCCAGGCGCTG
>DATACM010000134.1:0-1658 GCA_036259055.1 Acidimicrobiales bacterium
CATTCCCGTTGCCTCCGGAGGCATCCACGTCTGGCACATGCCCGCACTGGTGGCGATCTTCGGCGACGACGCCTGCCTGCAGTTCGGCGGCGGGACGCTCGGCCACCCGTGGGGCAACGCACCCGGCGCCCACGCCAACCGGGTGGCGCTCGAGGCCTGCGTGGAGGCACGGAACCAGGGCCGGCAGATCGAACGCGAGGGTCGCGAGATCTTGACCGAGGCGGCCCGCCACAGCCCCGAGCTCGCGGTGGCGATGGATACCTGGAAGGAGATCAAGTTCGAGTTCGAAACCGTGGACAAGATCACCGCCTGATCGCGGGCTGGTCGCCGGTTCCACCCTCCCGGCCCCTAAAGGAGAGGGCCCCTTAAAGGAGAGATTGAATGTCACATGTTGAACCCTACGGGCCCACCCCGCGCCATGTGGAGACCTTCTCCTACCTGCCACCGATGACGCCCGAGCGGCTCCGCCAGCAGATCGCGTACATCATCCAGTCCGGCTGGATTCCGGCCATCGAACACACGGAGCCCGAGAAGGCCTTCTCGAACTTCTGGTACCTGTGGGAGCTCCCGCTCTTCGGTGAGCGGTCGGTGGACAACGTCATGGCCGAGCTCGACGCGTGCCACCGCGCCAATCCCGGTCACCACGTGCGCCTCCTGGGGTACGACAACTACATGCAGACTCAGGGCACGGCCTTCATCGTCCACCGGGGTGCTGGAGCCGTGCGCAACTTCCCGACCGGCACGAGCACGAACGGTCGCTGAGAAATGGGAATGTACGCGGTCGACGCCGCCGACGACCTGGGCGACCTCGGAAATTCTGCCCGTGAGGGCCGTGCCGCGGCGACGTTGCGCCGCCGCCAGCTGTCCCAGGGCAAGCAGGCGCTGAACGGCGACGGTGACGGGATGGCGGCTGGAGCCGACGCCGGCGCGCCTCCCGCCGCAGAGAACCTGCAGGCCAACGGCGCGGGGGCGCCCGCCGCCGCTTCCGACGGTCAAGGCGCGCCGAACGGCGCCCAAGGGGCTCCGGGGGGGACGGCGGTGGCGACCGACGGCGTGGCCGGCGCCCACGCCGGCCGCGCCATCTCCATGCAGCGCCGCCGCCAGCTGTCCCAGGGCAAAGAGGCGCTGAACGGCGACGGTGACCGCGCGGCGGCGGCAGCCGCTTCCGACGGTCAAGGCGCGCCGAACGGCGCCCAAGGGGCTCCGGGGGGGACGGCGGTGGCGACCGACGGCGTGGCCGGCGCCCACGCCGGCCGGGCCATCTCCATGCAGCGCCGCCGCCAGCTGTCCCAGGGCAAAGAGGCGCTGAACGGCGACGGTGGCGGGACGGCGGCTGCACCCGGCGGCGCGCCGCCCGCCGAGGAGAACCTCGTCGACGGCGCAGGCTCCGGTCGTGAGCAGGCCCGGGCTCGGCGCGCCGAGGCGAGCCGCTTCGGCAGCGCAGGGGTCAGCAGGCCGCAGCAGCAGGGCCGGGTCACGTACCCGCCCAAGGTCATCGTGTCGCCCACCCAGCGCGGCCAGCGGGTGACCGGGCTGCGAATCGGTCCGGGCGTGAAGGTCACGGGCGACGAGCCCGGAGAGGCGCTCCCGGTGTCGGGCACGCAGTACTTCGCGGCCGACGGCCCGGCTCCCGCGATGGGCGGGCGGCCGAAGGTCGG
>DATACM010000135.1:0-6620 GCA_036259055.1 Acidimicrobiales bacterium
GAGCTCGACCTCGACCCTCCCGAGCTGATCTACGGGCTGGACGACGGACAGCGGGTGTCGGGGGCGGGGATGACCTTCACCGCCGTGCACACACCGGGGCACACCCAGGGGTCGGTGTGCTTCCTGCTCGAGGTGGACGGCGAGCCGCCCGTGCTCTTCAGCGGCGACCACCTCTTCGCCGGCTCCATCGGGCGCACCGACCTGCCCGGCGGCAACTACGAGCAGCTCATGGCCTCGATGGTCGAGAAGATCCTCCCCCTCGACGACGACACCCGGGTGCTGCCCGGCCACGGGCCCACCACGACCATCGGAGACGAGCGCCGCAGCAACCCGTTCCTGACGCCGCTGCTCGCCCGGTAGGGCGCTACCGCCCGCCGGCGCCCCGGCCCACGAAGTCGAGGGCCTCGACGGCCAGGCTGAGCCACGTCTCCCGGTCGTCGGTCGCCACCCTGACCCATTCCTTCATGGCGCCGCCCTTCCCGGAACGGAACGGAGCACCGGTCCCCTCGCCGATCAGCGCGTCGACGCGATGGCGCGGGAGCTTCACGACGAGCGAACCGCCGGTGACCATGGCGAAGATCGAGCCGTTCACCTTCAGCGCGTCGGACCCGAAGCGGCGGCGGCCCGCCTGGGGCACCTCGACGCCCGGGCGATCGGCGAGCTCCCGGACGACGGCGGCGAAGCGCTCGTCGGTCTCCACGACACCCATTGGAACCCGGCGCCCGCCGGCTCGACAAGGCCTCGGACCGGTCGTCGCCTCCTGCGACGTGTGGGGGCAATAACGTGCGCCGCGGTGAGCGCGGTGGCGACACGAGCGGGCACGCTGGCCGCCACCGAGTCGTCGTTGGCGCTCGGCCTCCCGGCGGTGGCCGGCGTGCTCACCGCGATGGAGGCGGGGGTGCCCGTCCCCGTCCCCTCCGACCTCGTCGTCCTCGTGCTGGGCGAGCGGGCGTCGGCCGGAAGCGTGTCGGTCGTCGCCGCCGCCATCGTGCTCGAGGCGGTGGCGGTGGCGGGGACCGCCCTCCTCTTCTTCGCGGCGCGCGGCCCCGGGCGGGCCCTGCTCACCCGGTACGGGCCGCGCCTCGGCCTCACCGCCGCCCGGCTCAACCGGGCCACCGCCGTCGTCCAGCGCCGAGGGACGACCGCCCTCGTGGTGGGCCGGGGCACTCCGGGGCTCCGTACGGTGACGGTCGTCGCCGCCGGCGGCTCCGACCTCAGGCTCCGCCAGGCGCTCCCGCCACTCGTCCTCGGGAGCAGCATCTTCCTGCAGCTGCACCTCGCGCTGGGCTACGTCCTCGGCCCCGCCGCCCGCGACGCCCTCGAGCGGGCCAAGGGCCCAGTCGTCGTGGTGCTGGTGCTGGTGGCGCTGGCCGGTGTGGTCTTCTGGCTCCGCCGCCGGGGGACGCGCGCCGGCGCCCAGGCGGCGACCGAGGCGTGCTGCCCCGCCTGCCTCGCTCTCGGGACGATCACGCCACGGGTCTTCGGCATCGACGGACTGGCCCCGGCGGGGGCCGAGGGTGCGCCAAGCGGCGGAGTCGGCTGACGCAATAACGTGCCCCACCGGTGATCGTGCAGCCGGTCCTCGCCGCCGAGGACCTCGGCGACCTGGTCTTCGGGTGGGAGCTCATCGTCTCGCTCCCCGCCATCCTCGCCATCGCCTTCCTCGCCGGACGCCTCCTCGGCGTGCGCCGGTCGTGGACGACGGCGGTGGCCTCGGGCGTGGTCGGTTGGCTGGCGGGGGCGACCCTGTCGCTGGTGATCGCCCGGGCCGAAGGCGGGGGCGGCTTCACCCGCAACCTGTGGCTGTTCTCCACCTTCTTCGCCATGTCGTCATCGGTGTGGATCGAGCTCCTCGCCAAGCCCGGCGCCCTGGCGCGGGCCCGCACCGGCCTGGCCTCGGTCCCCCGCCCGGTGCGGACGCTGCGGCGCGCCGGCCAGCGGGTCAGCCGCTACGCCCAGATCACGCGCATCGCCGTGAAGTACGGCCTGGGCCCGTCGCTCGGGCTCTCGTCGGGCCAGGAGGACGGCGACGATCCCACCGCCGGCAGGGCCCCGCTCGCGCTACGGCTGCGGCGGGCGCTCGAAGAGTGCGGCGGCATGTTCGTGAAGCTGGGGCAGGTCGTCTCCACCCGCACCGACCTGGTGCCGGCGCCGGTGGCGGCGGAGCTGTCCCGCCTGCAGGACCGGGTCCCGCCCGCCGAGCGAGAGCACGTGCAGGCCCTGCTCGAGGCGGAGCTCGGCGCCGCCGTGGACTCCGTCTTCGCCGAGTTCGACTGAGACCCCATCGCCGCCGCCTCCATCGGCCAGGCCCACCGGGCCCGTCTACGGGACGGCCAGCCGGTGATCGTGAAGGTCCAGCGGCCCGGCATCGCCGAGGCGGTGGAACGGGACATGCAGGTGCTCCTCGAGCTGGCTCGCAGCTGCGAGGAGCGCGCCCCATGGGCGGCCGAGTACCACGTCCTCGACCTGGCCCACGAGTTCGCCGACCGTCTCCGCGAGGAGCTCGACTTCCGCATCGAGGCCCGCAACGCCATCGAGATCGCCGAGCGCCTCTCGGCCGTGTCGAGAGTGCGCATCCCTCGCGTCCACCGGGAGCTGAGCAGCGCGCGGGTCCTCGTCCTGGAGTGGCTCGACGGGGTCAGCGTCCGCCAGAGCGAGCGCATCGACGTCCTCGGCTTCGACCGGGCCGCCCTCGCCGACCAGCTCCTGCGGTGCTGCCTCCAGCAGATGCTGGTCGACGGCCACTTCCACGCCGACCCTCATCCTGGCAACGTCATGGTGCTCGAGGACGGGAGCCTGGGCCTCATCGACTTCGGCGCCGCCGGCCGCCTCGACCCCATGCAGCAGTCCTCGCTGCGGGCGATGATGGTGGCGGTCGGCCGCCAGGACCCCGCCCTCCTCCGCCACGCCGTCCTCGAGGTGGCGACCCTGCGGCGGGGATTCGACGACGAGCAGCTCGAGCGGGCCCTGGCCCGGTTCATGGCGAGGCACCTGGGCCCCGGCGCCACCCCGTCGGCGGCGATGTTCAACGAGCTCCTGCAGCTCTTCTTCTCGTTCGGGATCACCCTGCCGCCCGAGTTCAGCACCTTCTTCCGGGCCATGGTCACCTTGGAGGGCACCCTCACCACGCTCTCGCCGGGCTACCTCGTGATCGACGCCGCCCAGGCCGTCGCCGCCGAGTGGGCGAGGGACCAGCTCACGCCCGGCTCGCTCGAGCAGCTGGCCCGCAACGAGCTGCTCGCCCTGGCGCCGCTGCTCCGCCGGCTCCCCCGCCACCTCGACCGCCTGGGGACCATTGCCGAGCGAGGGGACCTGCGCACGCGGGTCAGCCTCCTGGGTGACGCCGAGGACGTGCGGGTCGTGACCCGCTGGGTCAACCGCGCCGTCCTGGCTTTCCTCGGAGGGGTGGTGGGCCTCATCTCGGTGATCCTCCTGGGCGTGGAGGGCAGCCCCCCGTTCACCGGCGAGACGAACCTGTACGAGTTCTTCGGCTACTTCGGGCTCTTCTGCAGCACCGTCCTGGTGCTGCGGGTCCTCGTCGCCGTCCTCCACGACGGGATCAACTGACTCCCGTCCCCGGCCAGCACCGCCAACCCGGCCACCCCGTCGCTCGTGACCGCGTCGACCGATCGGCGACGCGGATGTCCCTCAGCAGCAGGCGGCCGAGCCGGCGGCGACGGCGCCGTCCTCGCCGGCGACCGCGCAACAGGTGGCGCCGGTGTCGGGATCGACCGTGCGGAGCTGTCCGCCCGGCATCTCGACGTCTTCGAGGACCGTGTAGACCTCCCACGGCTCGCCCGACGGCCCGTCCACCCACACCTTGTCCTGGCGGGCGTAGCAGCACGCGACGCCGTCCTCGGTGGCGGTGGCCAGCCCCTCGCCGGCGAGGCGGGCTCGGGCCGCTCCGACCAGGTCGGTGGTCTCCACCTCGACGCCCAGGTGGTTGATCGTGCCGCCCTTGCCCGGCTGCTCGAACAGCACCAGCTTGAGGGGCGGGTCGGGCACCGCGAAGTTGGCGTAGCCGTCCCGGAGCTTGGCCGGCGGCGTGGAGAAGAGCTTCGAGTAGAAGTCGACGGCCGCCTCGAGGTCGTCGACGTTGAGGGCCAGCTGGACTCGCGACATCGTCCTCGTGCCTCCATAGATAGACTGTCGTCGATGCGTACGGTAAGCGAACCATCGAAGTATGTCAATGGGTAGGTCGACGACGGCCAGGCGGCCCGTCGCCCTCGTGCAGGAGGAGTGCTGCCCGGCCGTCCTCTCCTCGCCGCTGTCCGAGGAGCGAGCGGGCACCCTCGCTCGCGACTTCGCCGTGCTGGCCGACCCGGTGCGCCTCCGCCTTCTCAGCCTCCTCGTCTCGGCGCCGGCCGGCGAGGCGTGCGTGTGCGAGCTGGTGGAGCCGCTCGATCGCTCGCAGCCCACCGTGTCGCACCACCTCAAGATCCTCGTCGACGCCGGGCTGATCGTCGGCGAGAAACGCGGCCGGTGGGTGTGGTACCGGCCGGTGCCCGACCGGCTGGCCCGACTGCGCGAAGCGCTGGACTAGCCCGCGCCGGTGCTCTTCCTGTCCACCGAGGCGAGCCCGGCGACGAACCGGGCCGCTTGCTCGAGCACCGGCACGCGGGCGCGCACCGCCTCGCGGTCGGTGGCTCTGAGAAGCAGCCACTCCCGCATGCGCTTGCCGTAGGGCTGGAAGGGCTCGAAGCCGTCCTCTTCGATCAGGGCGGCCGCCAGATCGCCCGGCAGCTTCAGCCCAACACCGTCGCCGTAGGCGCAGGCGTAGAGCTTCCCTCCGGCGTACAGCGCAGGATGGCCGAACATCTTCCCCACCCTCGTGTCGGGTAGCTCTTCGGCCACCTCGAGAAGTGCTTCGGCCACCTCCTCGTTCCAACGAGCGTCACGGCCCATCGTCACCCCACCACCTCTCGATCTCAGACGCCAGCTCTTCGGGGACGTCCTCTTGGAGGTAGTGGCCGGCCCCCTCGAAGACGACGCTGCGGTGGCGACCGAACGTCGCCTCGAACCGATGCCGCTCGTTCTCACGGAAGGCGAAGTCCCGCCCGCCCCACGCGATCAGGGCCGGCACGTCAGCGAGCCGGGCAAGGCCGGCTTCCACCTCGGCGAGGAAGTCGCGGCTGGCGAGGATCTCCCGGGGGAAGACGTGCGTCGGCGTCCGGGCATCGGGTGTCGGGAAGGGCCCTCGGTAGTGGGCCATCTCCGGGCGGGACAGCCGACGGCGCGTGCCTGCGGGGACCAACACGTTCACGAAGGCGTTCCCGTGGCGGATGGCGAGGCGCCCGACGGCGCCGCCCATGAGCCGGGAGAACCACTCGAAGTGACGGTCGCCGTCGAGCGGCCAGGCGAACGTGTTGCCTACGACGAGAGCTCGGACGCGCTGCGGATGGCGCCCGGCGACGGCGAGCCCGACAGGGCCGCCCCAGTCGTGGACGACGGGCGTGAAGGAGCCGAGGCCGAGGTCCTCGACGAAGCGCTCGACCACGGCCGCGTGCTCGGCGGGGGTGAAGCCGTAGTCGGGCGGGGCGGTCGACAACCCGAAGCCGGGGTAGTCGACGGCGACGCAGCGGAACCGGTGACGGAGCCGGCCCACGAGGTTGCGGTAGAGGAACGACCAGGTCGGGTTGCCATGCAGCAGGAGCAGGACCGGGCCTTCGCCCTCGTCGATGTAGTGCAGCCGCCCGCCGTCCAGCTCGAGGAAGCGGCTCTCGTACGGGAAGAGCTCGGCCGAGACCCACTCCGGCCGCCCGGTTGGGCGGAGCTTCGTCTGTAGCTTGTGGTCCGTCATCTCACCGCCTCCTGTTCGAACGTCGGCGCACCGGGCGGCGGCCGCTGCCCGAGGCCGTAGCGCACCCCCTCCTCGATGTACGCCTTGAGACGCACCTCGAGCAGGTCCTGCCAGCCGAGCCCGTAGCTCCGCTCCGTCTCGGCGTCGATGTGCCCGAACGCCTCGTGGGAGAGCCGCACGCGGGTCGAGCCGTCCTCCATCGCGTCGAACTCGAAGCGGGTCACGCCGACGACCGCGCCTCTCATGCCCATCGCCCCTCGGACCTCGAGACGCCGGTACCGCTCGACCGCGCTCACGACGCCCCACACCGCCCCTTGGCCCTCCCCCCAGTCCTCCCGGAACACGCCCCCCGGCCGAGGGTCCAGCACCAGCCGGGTGGCGTCTCCGTGGAGGTACGGGGCCCCCCACCAGGCCTCGAGCTCCTCGGTGAGCGCGGCCCAGACACGCTCTGGCGGCGCGCCGATATCCACCTCCTGCTCGACGTGCACGCTTGTGATCTCACCAGCCACCGCCGGTCCTCCCTTCTGTTCGGCGTGTCGCTTCAGCGCCACCAACGAGCTGGCGAACCCCGCCTCGTAGGGCCGGATCCAGCGCTCGGCGATCTGCTGTATGGGTACCGGGTTGAGGTGGTTCCATCGCTCTCGCCCCCGGCGGCGCACGACGACCAGCCCCGCCTGCTCCAGCACGCCGAGGTGCTTCATGACCGCGAACCGGGTCACCGAGAAGGCGTCGCTCAGCTCTCCGGTGGTGCGGGGCCGCTCCCGGAGAAGGTCGAGGATGTGCCGCCGGGTGGGGTCGGCCAGCGCCTTCCACACCAGCG
>DATACM010000136.1:0-6795 GCA_036259055.1 Acidimicrobiales bacterium
CGGGTGCGCATCACCACCGCCTACTTCGTCCCCGACGACATCACCACCGACCTCTTGTGCGACGCGTCGAAGAGGGGCGTCGACGTCGAGATCCTCGTCCCCGGACCCCACATCGACAAGCGCTTCGTGCAGGTCGCCGGCGAGGCCGAGTTCCAGCCTCTACTGGACGCCGGCGTGAGGCTGTGGGCCTACCAACCCACGATGCTCCACGCCAAGGTGATGACCGTGGACGGCTCGGTGGCCAACGTGGGCTCGGCCAACTTCGACGCCCGCTCGCTGCTGCTCGACGATGAGGTCAACGTGGTGCTCTTCGACACCGAGGTGACCGCCGAGCTCGACGCCCACTTCGACGACGACGTGGCCCGCTCGAAGCCGATCGAGCCCGGCGAGTGGTCGCAGCGGGGCCCTCTCCAGCGGGCCAAGGAAGCGGTCTCCACCCTGATCGACGAGCAGCTGTAGCAACCGGGCGTCAGGACCGCACGGCGAGGAAGCGGAGGTTGCGCTCGGCGTAGGGCGTCACGCTCACCTGGGCGAAGCCGTTGGTCTCCAGCAGCGCGCAGAGCCAGTCCCTGTCGAACAGGGTGTGGTGGGCGTTCCAGATCCATCGGGGGACGCCGCGGTCGTCCACCCCCTTGTGGGCGTCCCGGTCGGAGTGGCCGCCGAGGATCCAGTAGTTCGCCTCCTGGGTGCTGAGCACGCCGTCGGCCCACTGGGCGGCCAGCAAACGGGCGTCGGGCACGCCGATGTTCAAGGGCGCGCCCGAACGCAGCACGCGCGCCCACTCGCGGAGGGTGGGCTCGACCAGCTCCCAGCTCTGGTGCTCGAGCACGTGGTTGGCCCGGAGGGCGGTGACCGACCCGTCGGCGAACGGCAGCTGGTCGAGCCGGCAGAGCACGTGGATCCCCTCGAGGGGCAGGACGTCGGTGTGGATCTCGTACCCGGCGTGAGGGTGCTCGCCGGCTCCGATCTCCACCCTCACCCGCCGCCCTCCTCCCCTTCCTTCTCCTCCTCGCCGGACCCTGGCGGTTCGAGGCGGCGGATCTCCTTGGCGGGGATGCCGGCGACGATGGCGTAGGGCTCGACGTCCTCCTGCACCAGCGAGCAGGCACCGACCACGGCGTGGTCGCCGATGGTGCAAGGGCCGAGCACGGTGACGTTGCTGGCCAGCCACACACCCTCGCCGATCACCACGTCGCGTCCCTCCTCGGGGATGGCCTGCTGGCGCTCGGCGCCGAACTTCTTGACGTCGTGGGTCCCGGTGAGGACCGAGACGTTGTGGCCGAAGAAGGTGTGCTCGCCCACCGTGACGTGTCCCGACGAGAGGTTGAACAGGGCGTTGTTGACGATGGCGCTGGGAGCCACGTGCAGGCGCGACTCGTCCCCGTGGATCAGCGGCTTGGTGAGGACGTCCTCTTCGGGCGGATGCGGGTAGCGGGCCTCGTGGTCCGCCAGCGCCCGCCGGACGAGCGCCTCCAGGCGAGGGACGAGGAATCGGTCGAAGAGCTTTCCGCGGTCGGCCATCGGGCCTCCTTTCCCCGCCGATCCCTTCCCCGCGCCGGCGCAGTCCGAACAGCGAGAGAGCCGGGCGGCCGCCCCGGCTTTTCCTAGGCACCCAAGAGGGGGAAAACTCGGGCGCATGACTCTGGTGCACCGCGTCCTGCCACCCCGGCCCGTGACAAGCCTCGGCGACCACGTCGACCGGGGCGGGGGCAGGGGGATCCAGGCCGCCCTGGCGGCGGAGCCGGAGGCGCTCATCGCCGAGGTCGAGGCGTCGGGGCTCCGGGGCAGGGGCGGCGCCGGCTTCCCCACCGGCATCAAGTGGCGGACGGTGGCGGAGAACCGATCCGACGCCCTCCCCACGATCGTCGTCGTCAACGGGGCCGAGGGCGAGCCGGGTACGTTCAAGGACCGGACGATCATCCGCACGGACCCCTATCCCGTCATCGAAGGGGCGCTCATCGCCGCCCGGGCGGTGGGTTCCACCCACATCGTGGTCGCCCTGAAGAAGGTGTTCACCCGGGAGGTCGAGCGCATCCGCTCGGTGATCGCCGAGGTGCGGGAGGCAGGGTGGGCCGAGGGGATCGAGTTCGAGGTGTTCGAGGGCCCGGGCGAGTACCTCTACGGCGAGGAGACGGCCCTGCTCGAGACCATCGCCGGCCGCAAGCCCTTCCCGAGGATCGCCCCGCCCTTCCGCCGGGGCGTGGTCGACGTCGTGCAGACGCCCTCCGACGCCTTCTCGGACAGCGGCCTGGCCGCTCCGGTGGAGATGGCGGGCCCGGAGGGCGATTCGCCGGCGCCGCCGGTGCTGGTGGACAACGTGGAGACCCTGGCCAACGTGCCCGCCATCATCGCCCGGGGGGCGGCCTGGTTCCGCACCCAGGGCACCGAGAAATCGCCGGGCACGGTCGTGTGCACGGTCACCGGGCGGGTACGTCATCACGGGGTGGGCGAGGTGATGATGGGGACGCCGCTGCGAGAGGTCATCGAGGACATCGGCGGGGGGCCGTTGCCCGGTCGCCGCATCAAGGCGGTCATGTCAGGGGTGGCCACCGGGCTCATCACCGAGGACCGGCTGGACACGCCGGTCACCTACGAGGACATGACCGAGGCCGGGAGCGGGCTGGGTTCGGCCGGGTTCATGGTCTTCGACGACACGGTGGACATGACCGCGGTGGCGGCGGGGGCCTCCCGGTTCCTGGCCATCGAGTCGTGCGGCCAGTGCACCCCGTGCAAGCAGGACGGCCTCGCCCTCGCCGAGCTGTGGGCCAAGCTGTGCCGGGGCGAGGGGGCGCCCCACGACCTCGAGGAGCTCGAGAAGCGGTCGGCCACGGTGGGCGACCGGGCCCGCTGCTACCTCGCCCTCCAGCACCAGGCCCTGGCCAGCAGCGTCCTCGAGCGCTTCGCCGACGACGTGCGGGCCCACGTGGACGGCGACGCCGCGACGGTCGAGCTCGAGCTGGTGGCCGAGCTGGTCGACATCGCCGACGGCGAGGCGACCCTCGACGAGGAGCACCGCAACAAGCAGCCCGACTGGAGCTTCGACGAGGAGTACTCGGGGAAGTCGCCGGCCGACCTGTTCGCCGAGCACCGGGCAGACGACGAGACGGCCCGGTCGCCGGGACCGGGCACATGAGGGCGGGGGCCGACCGGAAGTGACGACGGCGAGCGAGACGCTGCGGTTCCCCTTCACCGTCGTCGACGACATCGTCCATCACCTCGACACACCGCTCGAGGCCTGGAGCATCGAGACCGAGGTGGCGGTGGAGGGGCGCCTCGACGACGACCGGCTGCGGCAGGCCGTGGGTGAGGCGCTGGCGCGCCACCCGATGGCTCGGGCGCGCTGCATCCCGGCCCGCGGAACGGAGCGCTCGTACACCTGGGAGCTCACCGAGGCCCCCGACCTCGACCCGCTGGTCGTCGTCGACTGCCCCGACGACGCCGCCCTCGGGACTCTCCGCGACCGCCTGCAGAGCCTGAGCGTGCCCCTCGCCGAGTCCCCGCCCCTGCGGATGCGACTGGCGCACCACCCCGGCGGTGACCGGTTGATGCTGAACGCCAACCACGCCGCCTTCGACGGCTTCGGCTGCGTCCGCCTGCTGCAGTCGATCGGGCGGGCCTACACCGGCGACGACGACCCCCAGCCCGACGTCGACCTGGCCGACGCCCGCGACGTCGAGCGCCATCTGTCGGCCGACGACTCCACGGTCAGGCTCGAGCGCCTGAAGACGTTGGCCGACAAGCTCCGTGACCTGGCCGAGGCACCGGCCCGGGTGGCACCGGAGGGCGGCGAGGAGGAGGCGGGGTACCGCATCGTGCACCGGTCGGTGCCGCCGGAGGGCGCCCAGCGGCTGTCCGAGATCGACCATCCGGGGACGGTCAACGACGTGCTCATGGCCGGCCTGCACCTGGCCATAGCCGCCTGGAACGCCGAGCACGGGACGAACACCGGTCGGGTCAGCGTGCTCATGCCCATGAACCTGCGCCCCAAGGAATGGAGCCAGGAGGTCGTCACCAACTTCGTGCTGATGACCCGGGTCTCGACGACGCCCGCCGACCGCATCAGCCCGTCGGCCACCCTGGCGGCCATCACCGGCCAGACCGAGCACGTGAAGCAATGGGGCACCGGCGCGTCGGCCATCGAGCTGCTCGGGCGGTCGGCGCGCCTGCCGCTCTGGATGAAGCAGTCGATCTCCCCGCTGCTGCGGCTCACCGGCAACCGCCTGGTCGACACCGCCCTCCTCTCGAACCTGGGCAAGATCCCCGATCCGCCGGCGTTCGGCTCCGACGCCGGGCCGACGACCGGCCTCTGGTTCTCGGCGCCGGCCCGGCTCCCGTGCGGGGTCTCCATCGGCACGGCGTCGTTGGGCGGGGCGCTGCACCTGTCGGTGCGGGTGCGCCGGCCTCTTCTCGGCCCCGACGCCTCCCAGCGGTTCACCGACACGTTCGTCGCCGAGCTGGCCCGCCTGGCGGGTGTCCCTGCCAGCGCCCTGGGCGGCTGACCGGCGCCGTCGCCTGCGTGACGACGGGCACATGCGGGAATGAACCGACTCGTGAGCAGACTGGCGTGCATCCGCGAGGTCGCCCATCAGGCCCGCAAGTTCCTGCGGCCGCTGCCCGACAGCGGCGCCCACGCACCTCTACCACCTCCGCTTCCCAACGGGAGGGTCGTCTACATCCCCGGGCGGGGCGAGACGTTCGTCAGAGAAGCACCCGGGAGCGGCTCGGGCCCGACCGTGGTGCTGCTCCACGGCTGGACGCTGAGCGCCGACCTCAACTGGTTCTCGGGCGGCTACGAGGTGGCGAGCCGCCACGGGCCGATGGTGGCGCCCGACGTGCGGGGCCACGGCCGGGGCCTGCGCAGCGAGGAGCCGTTCACCCTGGAGGCGGCGGCCGAGGACGTGGCCGGGCTGCTCGTCGAGCTGCAGGCGGGCCCTTCGGTGATCGTCGGCTACTCGATGGGAAGCTCGATCGCCCTCCTGCTCGCCCACATGCACCCCGAGCTGGTGTGCGGGCTCGTCCTCGCATCCCAGGGGCTGCAGTGGCGGGCGTCGGTTCGTGAGCGCCTCCTGTGGTTCGGCATGGCCGGCGTGGAGTACGTCCTCCGCTTCGGCGCCCCCCAGGGCATCACCGACCGCTACCTCCGCGAGGCCGTCCAGCAGTCGCCCCCCCTCGGGCCGTACCGAAGCTGGCTCAAGGCGGAGGCCCGTCGGGGCGACGCCAGCGACATCGCCGCTGCCGGCAAGGCGCTGGGCAACTTCGACGCCCGGGCGATCGTGGGGGGGATCTGCGTCCCCACCGCCGTGGTCGTCACCGCTCGGGACCACCTCATCCGGGCGGAGAAGCAGCGGGCCCTGGCCGACGCCATCCGAGGTGCGGTGTGCGTGGAGGTGGACGGCGCCCACAACGCCTGGATGGTGAACCCGGTCGGGTGGTCCGAGGCCCTCGACGAGGCGCTGAACCTGGTCACCGGCGCCCTCGACGGGCAGCGCATCTGGGGTCGCGAGCCGCGCCAGGAGGAGGACGTGCCTCCGCCCCGAGGGGTGCCGGCCACCGAGCTGGTCTCCCGCCGAGGCTGACTCCGCGTTCTGGGCACGCTCCTCGTACTTGATGACCATGAGCGTGCCCAGAACGGAGCGGGCCGGAATTACAGGCTTGTAACTGTCACACCGGCTTGGGATGCTGGTGGGGATGGCTCTCCCCACCCTGGAAGCGGCCGCTGACCGCCTCGCCACCCTGCTCACCGTGGGAGGCGGCGCGCTGGGCGACCCCACGGGCGTCGGCCTGGAGTTCGAGTCCGAGGTCACCCTGCGCCCCCTTGCCCGGGGGACGGCCCCGGCCGACGCCTGGGCGGTCGACGGGGGCCAGGCCCTGGTGGCCGACGCCCGTTGCCTGCAGCTCGTCGTCACCCGGGCGTCGCGGGTGCGGTTCCGGAGCGGCGGGTGCGTCGTCGAGGAGGAGGGCGACATGCGGGCCCACCTGCTCGGTGGCGGCGAGGGCCGGCAGGCCCGAGCCTCCCTCGGGCTCGGCGTGTCGCCCGACGCCCCCGTCGACGCCAACCTGCTGCGCGACCGCTGGGAGTGGGATGCGGCGGAGCGGGCGGTGGCGGAGGCCGACCCCGGCGCGGTCGTCATGGTCGACGGCGACCTCCAGCCCGACTGGCGCATCCCCTCGTCGTTCCTCGCGTCGCTGCTGGCCGAGGCGGCTTCCCGCCGGGTGGTGTTGGCCGGCGTCACCAAGCGCTCGTCGCTGGCGAGGGGAGGGGCGCCGCTCCTCGGCCAGCTCGAGCGGGAGGCCGAGGCGGCCCTCGGCCCCCGGGCCCTGTGGTGGGCGCCGGTCGCCCGTACCCGCCCCGACGTGGGCTACGGCCTGCAGGTGGTGGTGGCCCGCCTCGACCCCGACGCCCGCTTCGCCTTCCGGGTCGACCTCCCCGCCGACCTCGACCCCGAGCCGGTGCTGGGCTCGATCTCGGCGCTCTGCGACGATGCCGCCTTCCCCGGCTATCCCTACCCGCTCACGGTGGCCGATCGGCTGGCCGCCTGCCCGTCGTGGGTGCGCCACGACCTGTGGCTGCGGGTCGACCGCTGCTTCGACCTCGCCGGTGTCCCGATCGACGTGCGCGAGCGGGCCTTCGCCGACCGCCACGACCTCATGGAGCGGGCATGAGCGCCGCCGACGCTCACGCCGGCGCCGGCGGGCGGGGCCGACTCTTCGGGAAGAACGTCCTCGAGGGGGTGTTCCGGGCGGCGCCCGACGAGGACCTCTTCCTCGGCGAGCTCCTGGTGGCGGTCGACGAGG
>DATACM010000137.1:0-10767 GCA_036259055.1 Acidimicrobiales bacterium
AAGCCGTCCAAGAAGGCGATCGTCGCCGCTCTCCTCGACGAGCACGGCACGACCTATGCCGAGGAGGCGGGGATCGCGGTCGAGAAGAACACGCCGTCACCGCTCTTCCGGCTGCTCGCCTGTCCCTCCTCCAGAGCGCCCGGATCAACAGCGATATCGCGATGCGGGCCGCCAAGGGTCTGGCCAAGCGCCGCTGGAACACGGCCGAGGCCATGCTCGGGTCGACGTGGAAGCAGCGCGTCGACGTGCTGAACGCTGCCGGGTACACCCGCTACCAGGAGCGCACCTCGACCATGCGCGCGCCACAGGCGCGGCGACGGCGCCCGCCGAGCCGCCGCCGCGGCCCTACTAGGGGCATCTCCTGACGACCTCGGCCAGGCAGGCGTCCGTCCCGACCCAGCCGTCGGCGGTGTCGAGGCCCCGCCCGCCCGAGAGCTGGTCGTCGGCCACCTCCCCGAACAGGAAGTCGTCTCCTTCCCCTGCGGCGACGCGGTCGAGGCCGTCGCCGGCGAGGGTGACGTCACCGCCCCGACCGCCGGAGATCTGGTCGTTGCCCCCGCCGCCGCAGATCACGTCGTCCCCGCCGAGGGCGGCGATGCGGTCGTCGGCGGGAGACCCGAGGATGACGTCGCGCCCCTCGGTGCCGGCGACGGCGCCCCCTGCGGCCGGCGCCGTGATGGTGGCGTCGAACCCGTAGCACGTCCCGGCGGCGGTGAAGAGCTCGGTGCTGCCGGTGATGCTGTTGCCCGCCACCATGGCCTTCCCGCAGTGGCGCCCGCAGACGCGCGGGTCGGCCACGTAGGACGTCGGGCTGGCCGACAGGATCACCATCTTCTCGCTGTCCGACAGCCCGCCCGGCGTGCCGTGGGGCTCGTTGAGCGGAGCGGTGTTGGTCCAGTCGTTGGTGACGGGGTCGTAGATGTGGGAGTCGCGGACGATGCCCTGATTGGCCTGACCGGCGAAGAACTGGCCACCAGCCAGCACGACCTTGCCGTTGGGCAGGAGCCCGTAGCTGAAGTTGAACCGGCTGAACGGGAAGTCGATGTTGTCGGCGAACGTCCAGCGGTTGGTGGCGGGGTCGTAGATCTCGGTCGTCGGGTTGGGTATGGCCGGGCCCCTGAACCCGAGCATGACCATGACGCGCCCGTCGTTCAGCCGGATGGCGCCCGCCCGGGACCGGCCCTGGTTGAGGTTGCCGGTGCGGCTCCAGGTCCCCGTCGCCGGGTCGTAGAGGTCGGCGGTGTTGCTGCCGTTCGGGGTCGTCGACGTGAACCCGGCGGGGACCAGCACCCGGCCGTCGAGCAGGACGGCGGCCTCGGCGTTGTAGCGCTCGCCGCTCATGCTGCCGGTGAGCGTCCAAGTCCCCGTGGCCGGGTCGTAGATCTCCGCCGTCGCCGTCCGGAAGACGTTGGTGCACGTGGCCGGCGGCGGGCCGTTGCACGTCCGCCCGCCCGCCACCAGCACCCGGCCGTCGGCCAGCAGGGCGGCCTGGTGAATGCCCCGCCGGACGTTCATGGTGCCGGTGGGCGTCCACGTCCCCGTGGCCGGGTCGTAGATCTCGGCGGTGTCGAGCACGGACGGGTTGGGGTTCGGGTAGGGCTCGCCGAAGCCCCCGGCGACCAGGACCCTGCCGTCGGGAAGGAGCGTCGCCGTGTGCATGAACCGGGCCTGGTTCAGCGAGCCGGTCGGGTTCCACTCCTCGGCGATGGGGTCGTACACCTCGGCGGTCCTGAAGACGACGCCGGGGGTGACGTTGAGCGTGCGCCCGGCCGCCGCGAGCACCCTGCCGTCGGCCAGCAGGGTGAGCGTGTGGTCATAGCGGGGGACGGAAAGGGCGTCAGTGAGCTCCCAGCTCCCTCCGGCGGGGACGGCCTGGGCGTGGCCGGTGACCTGCCCCACGACGGATGACGCGACGGTCACGACGGCGACGACGACGGCCGCCACGAGCCGCCCGGGCAGCGCTCTCGCTCCGACGATATTGAGTCTGGGCGCCGAGGTCATTGGCTCAACCTAACGAGTTCACCCGGGCCGGTGCCCCGGCCGGCACCGGTCAGTCGGGGAGGAGAGGGTGCGAGTACCCGGGGTCGCGGCCGAGCAGCACCGCCCGGGTGACGGCCGCCGAACCGAACCGTTCCCGCACGTCGTCGAGGGCGGCGTCGAGGGCGCCGTCGTGGTCGCGCTCGAACGGCAGGGAGAGCTGGACGGCGCCGTCGTCGCCCAGGTTGGCGACGGCCAGGCCGACCAGCGTCAGTCCCCGCTGCCTGATCGCCGGCGTGGCCGCGGCCAGCAGCTCCCTGGCGATGGCGAGGATCGTCCCGGTGCGGGCCGTCGCTCGGGGCAGCGTGTGGGAACGGGTCGCCCGGGAGAAGTCCTCGAAGCGCAGGCGCAGCACGACCGTGCGCCCGACCCGCCCGGCCGCCCGCATACGGCGGGTGATGCGATCGACGAGGGCGACGAGCGTGGCGTCGACCGCCGCCGGGCCGCGGGACGAGCGGCCGAGCGCTCGCTGCGACCCGATCGAGCGCCGGCGGCGACCGACGTGCACGGGGCGAGGATCAAGGTTGTGGGCGAGGGCGTGCAGGTGCCGGCCCGATGCCCGCCCGAGCATGGACACGAGCGTCTGCTCGGGAAGCCAGGCCACCTCCCCCACCGTGGCGATCCCCCGCTGGCGGAGCCTTCTGGCCGTCACCGCGCCGACGCCCCAGAGCCGCTCCACCGGGAGCGGGTGGAGGAACGCCAGCTCCTCGTGGGGCGGCACCACGAGGAGCCCGTCGGGCTTGGCCACGCCGCTCGCCACCTTGGCGAGGCACTTGGTCCTCGCCACCCCGACGGTGATGGCCAGCCCCACCCGCTCGCGCACCTGGCGGCGCAGCCGCACGGCGATGTCGGTGGCCGTGCCCGAGATGCGCCGCAGCCCGCCCACGTCGAGGAACGCCTCGTCGATCGAGACGCCTTCGACCCACGGCGTCGTCTCCTCGAAGATCTCGAACACCGCCTTGCTCGCCTCGGCATAGGCCGACATCCGGGGGCTGACCACGACGGCGTGGGGGCAGAGACGGCGGGCCTCCCGCCCTCCCATCGCCGTCCGGACGCCGTACGCCTTGGCCTCGTAGCTCGCCGCCAGCACCACCCCGCCGCCGACGATGACGGGGCGGCCGCGGAGGCGGGGGTCGTCCCGCTGCTCGACCGAGGCGTAGAACGCGTCGAGGTCGGCGTGGAGGATCGTGGCGTCGGAGCACACGAACACATGTTCGCACGGCGGACGCCGAAGGGCTACGTCCTCAGCCGCAGGGGTCGACCGCCGTCGTCTCCTCCGGAGAGCCGGTGACGGCCCCGAGGGCGTCGGTCGCCTGGACCGACCAGATGACGGTGCCGGTGGTCGTGAAGGGGCCGAGCTGGCCGCGGTACACGCCGTCGGGGCCCGCGGTCATCCCCCGGTTGCCGGTCCGCCCCGACGGGTCGCGCCAGCGCAGGAGGACGCTGAGGGGCGACTCGTCGGCGACGGCCGCCGACACCATCACCGTCGTCGGGAAGGTCGAGCAAGGCGACTGGGCCAACCTGGAGTTGTCCCACATCACCCACAGGACCGCGGGTGAGCGGACGACGCTCGCCGCCACGTCGACGCTCCCCTCGCCCCCGTCGGAGGCGATGCGGATGCTGGCGGCCAGCCGGCCCTCGGGCGCGGCCAGCCGGTCGAGGCGGACGCTGGCCTGCGTCGTCGCTCCGGGCGGGAGCATGCCACCGGGCGGCACGACCGAGAGCACGGGGGACGACGTCGACACCCTCCAGTTCAGCGGGGACCCGCCGTCGTTGGTGAACTGCAGCGCCTGGGCGGTGGAGCTGTCGCCGAAGTCGACCCTGGTCGTGACCAGCCGCAGGCGGGGAGCCGAGCCCCGAGGGGCCGGCGCCGCGGCCGGGCTGACGGTGCCCGTCCGGGTGGGGTTGCCCCCGGACGCCGGCGCCGAGCCCGCCGTGTCCACGCCGGGCGCCGGGGCGGCACCGCCGGGACCGGGGATGGCGGTCTCCGGCGGCGCCGTCGTCGTAGTCGTCGTGACGTCCGCCCCGACCGCCCCGTCGCGTCCCTTGCCGTCGTCCGACGACGACCTCACCGCCACGACGGCGAGCGAGGCGACGAGGATCCCGGCGGCGGCGACCCCGACGGCCAGCTGCCGCCACCCGAGCTGCTCGTACTCACCGCCGATGACGGACATCGTCGGCCTGCCTTTCCGTCCGTCCCCTACGTCATGACGGTGGGTCGGGTCGCGTCACCCGTCAGGCCACCGGCTCCCGGGTGTAGGCGCGGGCGAGGTCGATGCCGATGACCTCCGGCGCGCCGACCGGCTCGGGGCCGAGCGCCTTGGCCAGCGCCGGACCGAGCCTCTCGGCGAAGAACCGGTCGGCGTGGGCCTTCGACTCCCAGAGGGTGACGACGCGGAGCTTCCCGTCGGACGCCCTACCGACGTAGCGGGCCTCGAGGCCCTCGGGCTCCTCGCCCACCTGGGCCATCACCGCGTCGAACTTCTCGATCGACTCGAACGGCGGGGTGGCGACTGCGATCCACTGCATGGCTTCCTCCTTTGTCGTGCGACCGTCTGGTCGCAAGGGGGAAGCTACGGAGAACCGCTCCCGGCGCCATCCGCCGGATGACTCATCGCCGTACTCATCTGCTCACGCCGGCGGCCCACGCGGCGATCTGGCTCCGAGACGAGAACCCCAGCTTGGTGAGGATGTGCTGGACGTGGTTCTGGGCGGTGCGCTCCGAGATGACGAGCCGCTCGGCGATCTGCCGGTTGGAGAGGCCCTCGGCGACCAGCTTGGCCACCTCGACCTCCCGCGGGCTCAGCGCGACGGGGCGAGTGGCGCCGAGGTGAGCGAGAAGGGCGCCGGTGCGCTCGAAGTACGCCGACATGCCCAGCGCCCGGGCCTGGCGGTCGGCCTCGGCGGCAGAGGACAGGGCCCGCTCGGAGTCGCCGGCCTCGTCGCGGGCGGCCAGCACGGTCGCCAGGTGGTAGCGAGCCTCGGCGGCGAAGCCCCGGGCGCTGGCTCGGTCGGCCGCCTCGGCGGCGAAGCCCAGGTCGGCGACCGCCCGGTCAAGGTCCCCCATGGCGGCGGCGGCGCGGCCCAGGGTGAGCTCGACAGGACCGAGGTAGAACACGCCCTCTCCGACCACGTGCTCGCGGCGAAACGGCTCCAGCCGCCCGAGCAGCACCTCGAGGTCGTGGTGGCGGCCCAGCTCCGCCGCGACAAGGGCGGCGTAGACGTGGCCGGGAAGGACGAAGAACGCCGGCAGCGACCATGCCTCGAGCGGGCCGGCCAGCTCGTACGACGCCGCCGCTTCCTCCCGCCGCCCGGCGCACAGGAGCAGGAAGGCGCGCGCCAGCGGGGCAAGCGTCCGGAACCGGGGCAGCGGGTCGATCGCCCCCTCGACCAGCGGAGCGGCGTCGCCGGTGACGCCGACGTGGCGGGCCAGGGCGGTGAGGAGGGCGGCGTAGGCGCCGTGGGCCGGTCCCGGCTCGACGGGGCGCATCCGCTCGAACGCCCGCCGGGCAGCGGCGGCGGCATCGGAGTACCGCCCCCGCGCCTGGGCGATGTAGGCGGTCACGCGGTCGAGGTGCCAGGCGCCGACCGGCCCGCCCACCCCCTCGACCGCAACTTGCAGTCCCGAGAGGGCGTCGGCCGCAGCCGTCAGCTGCCCGCTCTCGACGAGCGCGTCGATCCGCCAGAGGTGGGCCCACATGGCGGTGCGAGCGCTGCTCGTCCGCGATGCCAACGCCAGCATCTCGACGGCCAGGGCCATCCGCTCGGCGCGCCCCGTCGGGCCTGGGCACGCCTCCTTCCGGGCCCGGATGGCGTCGGCGATGGCGCGGTCGTCCGATGAGGCCCGGGCGAGGGCGAGGGCCGCCGCGCTCAAGACCTCGACGCGGTCCTGCTCGCCGTCGTAGAACGCCAGGTGGCTGCGCTGGGCCAAGAGGCGCGCTCTCAGGGCGTCGTCGGCCGTCTCGCCGAGCGCGGCGAGGGCCTGGTCGCACAGCTGCTTGGCCACCGCGTTGATGACGGGATCGGGGACCGCCTCGAGGACGAGAGCCGCCTCGCCCACGAGGTGGGCGTCGCCGGCGGCGCGTGCCGCGTCCGCTGCGGCCGTCGCCGCCTCGGCGCAGCCCCGGAGGTCGCCGGCGAAGTAGGCGGCCCGGCCCAGGGCGATCAACACCCGGCCCCGCTCTGCGGCCGGCAGCGGGGCGGCTGGGAACGCCAGCGCGGCGCGATAGAGGCGAACGCCGTGCTCGTACGCCAGGCGCCGCACGGCTTCGCCCGCGGCCCTGATCGCCCACGCCCGGGCCGTCTCGGCCTCGCCGTACGGTGCCAGCTCGGCCCAGTGCCTGGCGATGTCGCCGAGGTGCTCGGAGAGGTCGCCGGCGAACTGCGCCTCGACCGCCTCGGCCACGGCGCGGTGGAGTGATATCCGGTCGGACGTGGCGAGCGACGCCTCGACCGCCTCCCGGGTGAGGGCGTGGGCGAACCGGTAGGCCCCGGCCTCGCCGGCGCGCTGGACGAGGCCGTGGGCGATCGCCTCGTCCACGGCGGGGAGGCACTCGGCCAACGGCTGGTCGAGGGCCCGGGCGACGAGGGGGAGCGAGAAGTCACGCCCGGCCACGGCGGCCGCCTGGACGAGGCGGCGGCACTCCGGCGAGACCCGGTCGAGGCGCGCCGTGACGACGTCGAGCACCGTGCGCGGCGGCCGGTCCGGGCGCCACGTGCCGTCGGCCATGGCCCGGCCCACCTCCCGCACGAACAACGGGTTGCCCCCGGTGAGGTCGAGCACGGCGCGGGCGTCGGTGGGGGAGCCGACCCCCGCCGTCCTGGAGAGCTGCTCGCCCACCTCGGCGAGGTCGAAGCCGCGCAGGTCGAGGCGCTCGACCGCCGGCGACCGCACGAGGTCGGGGAGCACCCGCGGGAGCGCGCTCCCGGGTTCGTCGTCGCGGAGGGTGGAGAGGACGAGCAGGCGGGCGCTTGCGACGTGGTTCGCCAGGTGGCGGAGCACGAGGAGCGACGGCTCGTCCGCCCACTGCACGTCGTCGAGGATCACGACCAGGCCGCTCCCGGCGCCGGCGGCGCCGGCGGCGGCGAGCACCGTTTCGGACACCTCGTCGAAGACCCGGAACCGGTCCTCGGGCGACTCGACGCCGCCCTCGAGCACGACGTCAGGGTCGGCCCCGAGCGAACGGAGCACCTGGCGCCACGGCCAGAACGCCGGCGCCCCCCGGGCCTCGAGACAGCGGCCCCACGCCACGCTGACACCGGCGGCGAGGGCCCTCCCGGCGAGCTCCTGGGCGAGGCGGGTCTTGCCGATCCCGGGCTCGCCGGCGCAGAGGACGAGGCGGCCCCGCCCGTCACGGGCGGCGGCTAGCCACATCCGCAGGGCGTCGAGCTCCCGCCGCCGCCCGACGATGCTGTCCGTGCTCACGGGCATACCCACGGCCCCAGCATCTCCGATCCGTCCCGACCACGGCGACGCGGTCGGCCAGGGATGCTGCACACTCTTGGCGTGTACCTCGCCTACGTCGACGAGTCGGCGGAGACCGGTCGCGGCGGGCGCTACACGCTGGCGGTCGTCGTGCTCCAGGCATCGAGCTGGCCGACCTGAACGCTCATGCCGCGTTCCGGGCCGTGTACCCGCCGCCCGCTGCCTACCGCTACCCCATCGTCGTGCCCCAAAGTGGAACGAGCTCGGCGAGGCGCGCCTGGCGGCACTGAGCCAGCCCTCCACCGGTCCGAGGGGCATCCTTCTTCTCTGGCCGTGAAGGTAGAACCCCCGGCACTTGCACCGGGGGTAAGGGGGAACCGAGCGCCCGTCCCGGGGTACCTACGCTCCCGTGGAGATCCGATTCGCAAGCCAGCCAGTGGGCGGTAGCTCGGCATGACCGTCCCAGTTCGACCGCCGGTGCCGCCGATGCTGGCGACCCTCGCTCGGGAGCTCCCCGGCGGGGACTTCCTCTACGAGCCCAAGTGGGACGGCTTTCGGTGCCTGGCGTTCCGCGACGGCGACCACGTCGAGCTGTACTCGCGGAACGACCGGCCCCTGGCTCGCTACTTCCCCGAGCTCGGCGAGGCGCTGCTGGCCCTGGCGGAGAGCCGCTTCGTCATGGACGGTGAGATCGTCGTGCGAGGCGCCGACGGCGTGGACTTCGGGGCGCTCATGCTGCGCCTCCACCCCTCACCGTCGCGGGTCGCCCGGCTGCGGGCGGAGACACCTGGGTCGTTCGTGGCCTTCGACCTGCTCGCCCTCGCCGGCACCGACCTCCGGCCGGCACCGTTCGCCGAGCGCCGCGCCCACCTCACCGAGGTCGTCGCCGGCGCACCCCCGTCGCTCCTGCTCACTCCGATCACCGACGATGTGGAGGTGGCCGCACGGTGGCTCGAGCGGTTCGCCGGGGGCGGCATCGACGGCGTGGTCGCCAAGGACCCGGGCGCGCCCTACCAGGCCGGCCGCCGGTCGAAGTCGTGGCTCAAGGTGAAGCGGGAGCGGACGGCCGACTGCGTCGTCGGCGGCGTCCGCCTGCTCGACGACGAGCCGGTGATCGCGTCGCTCCTCCTGGGCCTGTACGACGCCGGCGGCCTCCTCCGCCACGTCGGCGTCACCTCGTCGTTCACCAAGGCCGAGCGCCGCCAGCTGGTCGAGGACGTGCGGCCCTACGTCACCTCCGTCGCCGGACACCCGTGGGAGCAAGGGTTCGCGCTGGAGCGGGGCCCGATCGGGCGCCTCGCCGGGGCGGCGGGGGCGTGGGACCCGGCGACGATGGAACGAGACTGGTGGCCGTTGCGTCCCGAGCTGGTCTGCGAGGTCGCCTACGACCACCTCGACCCCGGTGGGCGCTGGCGCCATCCCGCTCGCTTCGGCCGGTGGCGCCCCGACCGAGACCCGGCGTCGTGCACCCTCGACCAGCTCGCCTACGTCGCACCCTCGCTCGACGAGGTGCTTCACCCCTCGTGAGGAGGCAGGTCGAGATCGAGGGGCGGGCGCTCAGCCTGTCGAACCTCGACAAGGTGCTCTGGCCCCGCCTCGGGCTCACCAAGGGCTGGCTCATCGAGTATTACACGAGGGTGGCGCCGGTGCTCCTGCCGCACGTCCGCGGCCACCCCATGACCCTGCACCGCTATCCGGACGGCGTCGACGGCATGCACTGGTTCGAGACGCGGGCCCCGCCCCACCCCCGGTGGGTCGAGACGGTGACCTTCGAGATGGCCCGGTCGGGAAAGGTGTTCGAGGTCGCGGTCCTGAACGACCTGCCGTCGCTCGTGTGGGCGGCGCAGATGGCCGCCATCGAGCTCCACCCCTACCTGGGAACGGTCGGCGCCCTCGACCGACCGAGCACGGTCGTGTTCGACCTCGACCCCGGCAGTCCGGCGAGCGTCGTCGACTGCTGCCGGGTGGCGCTTCGGATCCGCGCCCTGCTCGGAGAGCTCGACCTCCGCGGCTGGGCCAAGACCTCGGGGTGGTCGGGCCTGCACGTCTACGTCCCCGTCAACGGCTCGGCCCGCTTCGACGAGACCAAGGCCTTCGCCCGCGCCGTGGCCCGCCGGCTGGAGCAGGAGAACCCCGACTTGGTGACCTCCCAGATGGCGCGGGCCAAGAGACCGGGCAAGGTCTTCGTCGACTGGAGCCAGAACGACGGCGGCAAGTCGACGGTGGCGCCGTACTCGCTCCGCGGCTGGGAGGTCCCGACGGTCTCGATGCCGGTGACCTGGGGCGAGATCGAGGCCGTCGCCTCCAGCGGCGATCCCTCGCCGCTGACGTTCGTCGCCGACGATGCTCTGGGCCGGGCCGAAGCGGGCGACGTCTTCGCGCCCGTCGCGGCGGTCACCCAGCGCCTGCCGACGCCCGCGCACCAGCCGTGACGGCGCCCGTACGCCGGCGCGCCGCACCTCGGGAGGCGGAGTCGAGAGGGCGCGCTGCGCCGCCGGCTGGGGAGAGCGGCGCAGGCGTGCGGGGTCGGGCATGGCCCGCCCTGCCCGTGACGCGGTGACCTTGGCACCGCGCCTCGTTTCAACGTTAGGGAAAACCGGCAAACTGGTCAAGCCATACCGCAGAGATCCCGGGTGGAAGACCGTGGTGGGGACCGCCGTGGCTTCGCCGTCCCGGGGGCCCGGGCGCTAAGCATCCCGGCACTCTATAGGCACTTGTCATAGACTGGCGGCCGACGCCTCGTGCAGATGGGCATGTTGGGACAGGGGGAGCCTCGATGCCGTCAGACGCTCGCGAACCTGAAGAGATCACGCTCTCCGAGGCCGCCGGGATGCTCGGGATGTTGCCCAGCACGTTGGAGCGGTGGGCCAGAGTTCGGAGGATCCCGAGTGGCCTGACCGGCGACGGCACGCGGACGTTCCGCCGGGCCGACCTCCTGCGCAGGTCCGTCCGTATGGACCACCTCCCGGGTACCCAAGGCTGACGCGGCGCGGACGACGTGGACGGCGACGCCAGGGCGGGCCCCGTTGCCCGCCCGGACGCCGACGGCGCTCCTACGGGGTGCCTCCGCCTCCGCCGATCGAGCCACCCACGTCGCTGAGCTTCTCGTTGGCGTTGCCGCCGAGCAACGTCAGCCCGGCAATGGCCACGACGGCGATCAGGGCGAGGAGCAGGGCGTACTCGACCAGGCTCGCCCCCCGCTCGCTCTTGTAGCCGAACCTCGCCCGCAGATACGGGGCGCAGTGCTGATGCCAGAAGGCGATCAGATCGATCATGTGACTCCTTTCCTGGGCCGGGGCCCGTCG
>DATACM010000138.1:0-1967 GCA_036259055.1 Acidimicrobiales bacterium
GAGTACATGCACCTCGACAACTCGGCGTGCAACCTGGCCAGCCTCAACCTGCTGCGGTTCCTGAACCCCGACGGGTCGTTCGACGTAGATGGGTTCAAGGGGGCGGTGTCGGTCGTGTTCACCGCCCAGGAGATCCTGGTCGGCAACGCCGACTACCCGACCCCCCGCATCGCCGAGACGTCCCGGCGGTTCCGCCAGCTGGGGTTGGGCTACGCCAACCTCGGCGCCATGCTGATGGCCAAGGGCCTGCCCTACGACTCCGACGAGGGGAGGGCCTGGGCGGCGGCGATCACCGCCCTCATGACGGGGACGGCGTACGCCACCTCGGCCCGCACTGCCGCCCGCATGGGGCCCTTCGCCGGTTACACCGAGAACCGCGAGCCCATGGGACGGGTGCTGAGCATGCACCGCGACGAGGTGGCCAAGATCGACGGAGGCCAGGTCCAGGGCGACCTGCTCTCGGCCGCTCAGGAGTCCTGGGACACCGCCGTCGAGCTGTCCGACGTCTACGGCGTGCGGAACTCGCAGGCCACCGTCCTGGCGCCCACCGGCTGCCTGGTGGGCGGGTCGCTGGTGGCCACCGACCGGGGCCTGGTACGGCTGCGGTCCCTCGGCGACCCCGACGGCGACACCTGGCAGCAGGTCGACGCCACTGTCGCCACCGACGAGGGCCCCCGTCCGGCCACCCGTTTCTACGTCAACGGGCTCGAGCCGGTGGTCACGGTCGCCACCGAGCGGGGGCACCGCATCCAGGGCACGCCCCAGCACCGGGTAAGGGTCGTCGATCCGGCCACCGGCGCCTGGGAGTGGCGAAGGTTCTCCGACCTGCGACCGGCCGACATCGTGCCCCTGTCGCTCCACCAGATGGTCGGGGATCCGAGAGCGGCGGCGCTGCCCCCGCTGTTCGGCGACGACAACGACCCGGTGGCAGTCCCGGCGGCCATGACGCCCGAGCTGGCCGAGCTGGTGGGCTACGCGGTTGGTGCGGGTGGGGTCACCGACGACGGCCTGCGCCTGGTCGCCGACGTCGCCGACGTCGACGTGGCCGAACGCCTCGAGCGACTGGGCAAGGCGACCTTGGGGCTCGGCGCCCATGTCGCCCTGCGCGACCGCCGCGTCGAGCTCCGGTTCCGCTCGTTGCCGCTGGCCCGCTGGTGGAAGGAGTGCGGGTTCGCCGACGGCCTCCTGCCCGACGCCGTCCTGGCCACCAACGACCGTGTGACCTATGCCGCCTACCTCCGCGGGCTCTTCGAGTCGGCGGCCGCGGTCCGCGCCGGCTCGCCCCATCTCACCGTCGCCTCGCGGCCGCTGGCCCATGACGTCCACGCCCTGCTCCTGGCCCTCGGCTACCCGGCGAACCTCACCGCCGAGGGGGACCGGACCACCGTCGCTCTTGTCGACGGCTGGTCGATCGGGCGGTGGCTGGAGGAGGTCGGCTTCGTGAGCGGCCGCAAGCACGCGGCCGTCGTCGCCGGCCACGACCGCCGCTCGGCCGCCCACGACCTCGTCCCCGTCCCGGCCGAGCTCGTCGAGCGGCTCGTGCCCGAGCGGGGCCGGCTGCGCAAGGCGGTGGTATCCGAGCTGGCCGAGGGGGGCGTCTCCCGGGCCACCCTCGCCCGCCTCTACGAGCGGACCGCCGACGCCCAGCTGGGCCGTCTCCTGTCGTTCACCTACGACCGGGTGGCCTCGGCCGAACTCGGGGGCGAGGAGCTGACGTACGACCTGTCGGTTCCCGACAACGTCACCTACGTCGCCAACGGCTTCGTCAGCCACAACACCATCGGGCTTATGATGGACTGCGACACCACCGGCATCGAGCCCGACCTCGGCCTGTGCAAGACCAAGAAGCTGGTCGGCGGGGGCACGATGTCGATCGTCAACCAGACCGTCCCCCGGGCCCTGGCCCAGCTGGGCTACACGTCCGAGCAGATCGCCGACGTCGTCGCCTACATCGACGAGCACAAGTC
>DATACM010000139.1:0-3053 GCA_036259055.1 Acidimicrobiales bacterium
CCGCCGGCGCAGGGGCGGCGGCGGGTGACGTGGTCATCGCCGGACGAGGCTGGGGCCACGGAGTGGGCATGGCCCAGGACGGCGCCTACTGGATGGGCGTGGCGGGCGCCGGCACCGAGGACATCCTTCGTCAGTTCTACCCGGGGACGAGCATCGGCCGGCGGGCCGGCACCGTACGGGTCGACGTCTTCACCAGCGCGGGGCCGGCGACGATCATCGAGCTGCCCGGCGGCGGGGAGATCCGCGACGCGCCGTCGGGGCCGCAGTCGCCGGGCTTCCCGGTGAAGCTCGGGCCGGGAGCGAGGGTGCGGTTCGCCTTCGCCGGCGGCAGGTACCAGGTGACGGCGCCCGACGGAGGCCGCCTGGGCCCCGCGCCCACGCCCTCCGCCTCGCCCCCGGCCCCCGCTCCCGCCGCCGCCCCGGCGGTGACCACGACGACCACCGTGCGAGGGCTCCTGGGGCTGCCGCTCCCGCCCCCACCCTCTCTGCTCCCGCCGCCGCCGTCCCCGCCGCCGCCCCCGGCGGCGAGCGCGCCCCCCCCGACGGCCCCCGCCATCCCGTCGTCGGGGCGAGGCCTGTGGGCGGTGCCGGCCAGCGTCGTGGGGGTGGCCGAGCAGGGCCGGCGCTACCGGGGGACCCTCCAAGCCACCGCCGCCGGGGGAGGGCTGCAACTGGTCAACCACATCGACGTCGAGCAGTACCTGCGGGGCATGGGCGAGGTCCTCGATCCCGGGTGGCCCCAGGCGTCGCTCCGGGCCCAGGCCGTCGCCGCCCGCACCTACGCCCTGCGGGCGGGGGGCGGCACCATCTGCAGCACCCAGCAGTGCCAGGTCTACCTGGGCCAACAGGCGGAGTACGGCGCCATGGACAGGGCGGTGGCCGCCACCAAGGGCCAGGTGCTGGTGCACGGAGGCGCCCTGGCCGAGGCGGTGTACTCGGCGAACGCCGGGGGCATGTCGGCCACGCCCGAGGAGGGGTTCGGTCCGGGGAGCCCCTCCCCGCCCTATCTCCGGGCCGGCCCGTACACGACCCAGAACCCCGATCCGTGGACGGTGCGGGTGGGGCTCGCCGAGCTGGGGGCCCGCTTGGGCTACTCCGGCACGCCGGCCGCGGTGCGGGTGTCTCGGGCCGGACCGTCGGGACGGGCCCTCGAGGTGACGCTCGAGGGCGACGCCGGCCCCATGGCGGTCGACGGGAAGCGCTTCGCCACGACCTTTTCGCTGCGCTCCACGCTTTTCACCCTGGCGGTCGAGGCGCAAGCCCCCGCCGCCGACCCACCGGCGGGGGAGCAGCCGGCCCCAGAGGCGGCGGCCCCCGCCGCGGCGAGCCCGGCGCCCGGGAGCGTCGCCGCCCCGGCCGGCAGCTCGCTCGGGCGCGCCCCCTGGATCGCCCTGGCCCTGCTGCTCCTTGTCGCGTGGGGCCTGGCCGCCCGCCGGGTCAGCGCACGGGCGCCCTGACCGGCCGGTGACGGGCGGGGGCGTCTTCGTCACCGGAGGTACCGGGGTGGTCGGCCGCGCCGTCGTCCGCCATCTCGTCGCAACGGGGCGACCGGTCCGGGCGCTGGCGCGCTCGGACGGAGCGGCGGCGGCGCTGCGCCAGGCGGGGGCCGAACCGGTACGGGGTGACGTCCTGGACCTGGAATCGCTGGTCGCAGCCATGCGCGGCCGCGCCGTCTCCTACCACGTCGCCGGGATCAACCACCTGTGCACGAGAGACCCCGTCGCCATGCACCGCGTGAACGTCGACGGCTCGGTCAACTGTGTGCGGGCCGCCGCCCGGGCGGGCGTGGGCCGGATCGTGTACACGTCGTCGGCGGCGACGCTGGGCGAGGCTCGGGGGACGGTGGGCCGCGAAGACTCGCCCCACCGGGGTTGGTTCCTCTCGACCTACGAGCGGTCGAAGTTCGAGGCCGAGCAGGCGGTGCGCGCCCTCGCGGCGCAGGAGGGCGTGGAGCTGGTGTCGCTCAACCCCTCGTCGGTGCAGGGCCCGGGGCGGGCGAGTGGCACCGGGCAGGTGCTCGTCCTCTACCTTCGCGGCCGCCTGCGCGTGTGGCCGGATGCGACGATCAGCCTCGTCGACATCGACGACTGCGCCGCCGGCCACCTGCTGGGCGAGGCCCGCGGAGCGGCGGGTGAGCGGTACGTCCTCAACGGCGCCACCCTGGGCACCGAGGAGCTGGCGGCGGCCATGCGGCAGGTGGCCCCCTCGATCCGCCCTCCACGCCGGCTTCCGGCGAACGTCGCCGGCTTGGGCGTCGCCGGCATCGAGGCGGTCGCCCGGCTGCGCGGGAAGGCGCCACCTGTCTGCCGTCAGGCCCTGCGCACCCTGCTGCACGGCCACCGCTACGACGGGTCGAGAGCGGAGCGCGAGCTCGGGCTGTGCTACCGCCCAGTGGAGGAGACGCTCCGGCGAACCGCCCGGTGGCTCGTCGACCAGGGCCTCGTTCCCTCCGGGGTCGTGCGGGGATGACGCCGCGCCTAGGAGCGTGCTGATCTACTTCGGTCGGGCCTTCGGCCCGAAGCGCCGACCAGCGGCTACGCAGCTTTCCTCGGCTGGTCGGCGCGATAGATCAGCACGCTCCTAGGCCACGTCTATCTCGAGGGGGATGCCGACCGGCTTGCGGTCCGGTTCGCTGACGATGACCATCCCCCGCCAGTAGCCCGCCATCACCAGGCGGATGGGGATCTCGTAGCGGCCGGGCGAGACCTCACGGGCCACGTTGCTCGCGCCCATGCCCGACATGTTGCCCCGCCCGCCCATGTCCAGGCGCATGCACACCTGGGCGTCCGTCACCGGGCTGCCGCCCTTCGTCACCAACAGGTGGTACACGGTGAGGTTGACCTCGGGTGACTCCTCGAACTGAACCTGGTAGGCAGGGTCCCGTACCGACTCCATCTGGCACTCGCTGGCCGGCGGCTGGCGGAAGTTGACGAGGGCCACCACGAACGACACTGCCGCCACCGCCGTGACGAACATGAGTCGACCGATGCCTCGCACCGGTCGCACGGTACCAACCGCGCCTATTGCGTTCTCGGACCGGCCACAGCACGAAG
>DATACM010000140.1:0-4955 GCA_036259055.1 Acidimicrobiales bacterium
GGGGTCGACCTCCAGAGCCGCTCCGCCGGTACTCGGCATCGGGCTGGCCACGACCGGGGCACCGGCGGCCATGGCCTCGACCGCCGGCAGCCCGAACCCCTCCACGAGCGGCACGTAGGCGACGACCCGGGCGCGGGCGTAGAGGGCGGCGAGGGTGGCGGCTTCCACGGGCCCGGCCAGCACCACCCCCTCGCCCGCGGGCGGCGCCTGCTCGCCCCACCCGGACGGCCCCACGACCACGAGCGGCCACGCCTCGGGCAGGCGGGGCCGGGCCGCGTGGTAGGCGGCGACCAGGCGGCCGAGGTTCTTGCGGGGCTCGAGGGTGGAGACGGTGAGGAGGTAGGGGCCGTCCACGCCCGCCTGGCGCAGGCGGGCGTGGGCCGAGGCGTGGTCGGGGGCGGGCAGGTGGTCGGCGCCCTCTTCGACCACCTCGACGCGCAGGGGGTCGGCACCCGCTCCGACGAGGTCGTCGGCGGTGGCCGACGAAGGCGTGACCAGCACCGAGGCGCGGGCGACGGCCCGGCCCAGGGCGGCCTCGTGCCACCGCCGGCCGCGCGTCGGGTAGGCGTCGGGCACCCGTCGCCAGGCCAGGTCGTGGACCATCGCGGTGACCGGGGCACGGCGGCGGGGCGGCACGGCCAGCGAGGTGGCGTGCACCACGTCGGCCCGTCCGCCGAACCCGCCCAGGCCGCGGTCCCACGCCCACACCAACACCGGCCCGGGCAACGGCGAGGTGACCAGTGGGCCCAGCGCGGCGACCGGATCGGTTCCCCGGCCCGGCGCCCGGCTGGCCCACAGGGTCAGGTCGGGCCCGTCGGCGCCGAGGGCGCGCATCCCCTGCGCCAACCCGCGGACGTACGTGCCGATCCCCCCCGGCACCCCCCGTCGCAGCTGCTCGGCGACAACCACCACCCGCACCGGCGAGCCGACCTGGGCGGGGCTACCCGTTCCCGACGATCGTCAGGCGCCAGCGCTGGTTGGCGCCGCCGTGGTACGGCCACTGGATCAGGGGCGCGCCGTTGGCGAGGGACGCGCCGGAGACGTCGAGGACCTTGCCGCTCCTGACCGACACGATGCGGTACTCGCCCGGCCCGACCCCCTCGAAGCGCCATCGCTGATTGGTGCCCCCGTGCCAGGGCCACTGGATGATCTGGGCGCCGTCGGCGGTGGACTCGCCGGCGACGTCCAGCACCTGGCCGCTGTGGACGGCCACGATGCGGTAGGTGTTGGGCGCCACGCCCTCGAACCGCCACTGCTGGTTGGCGCCGCCGTTGGGCGGCCACTGGATGACGGTGGCGCCACTGGCCTGCGACGCGCCGGTGACGTCGACGTTCTGGTTGCTCCCGACCGACGTGATGGTGTTCCGGACCGGCTCCCACAGGAAGACGGCAGTGACCCATTCGTTCTGCAGCGGACCGATGCCGAGCTGGGCGGCGGCGGCGACGGACAGGTCGATGCCGGCCGGGTTGAGCACGCACCGGTCGAACTGGTCGGCCCCGTCCGACCGCCCGCTCGGCGTGCGGTCGAGGTTCAGGCAGGGCTTGAAGTTGTAGTCCTGCTGGAACGCCGCCTGGGACTCGGGAAGGCCGTAGTGCAGGTCCTGGAAGAGCCGCCGCGGTCGAGGCGAACCGCCCGGCCCGAAGTCCCAGTAGTTGTCGTCGATGTTCCAGGGGCCCACCTCCTTGACGGGGATGGCGCCGCTCCGGCCGTTGTCCCGGATGATCAGCACCCGGTAGTCTCGCCCGATCTGGTAGCCGGGCTGGGGGCAGCCGAACTGGTTGAGCACCGCCTGGTTCCCGAGGGCGGCGAACTTGGCGCACTTGTCCGGCACCGCCACCTCCACGCTGCCCGGCGTGTTGGGGTTGTACTGGGTGGCGAAGACCCGCAGGGTTGCGAACTGCTGGGGGGTGGCACCCGCGTGCGCGGCTATCGAGATGCCGGCCTCTTGGGCCTGCCTCCCGGCGGCCTCGGCCCGAGCCTTGTCCCGAGGCCCCGGCCGCGGGGGGTCCAGGGACTGTGACCCTGCCGGCCCGGCGAGCGGCGACACCGCCAGCAGACCGAGGGCGGCCACGGCGAGGGCGACCGTGCGCATCCGCATGGCGAACCAGGGTAAACGGGGTGGCAAGTCACCAAAAGGAACCGGTCACCCGGCCAGGCCGCGGTACATGCGGAGGGTGGCCCGGGCGGTGTTGTCCCACGAGTAGTCCTGGGCCCGCTGGCGGCCCGCCGCAACGAGCTGGGCCCGGAGCTCCTCGTCGGTCGCCACCCGCCGCATGGCGTCGGCGAACGCCTCGGGGTCGTCGGGGTCGACGAGGACGGCGGCGCCCCGGGCGACCTCGCTCGTCGCTCCCGCCCTGGCCGCCACCACCGGCAGCCCCGCGTCCATGGCCTCGATCAGCGGCATCCCGAAGCCCTCGTAGAGCGACGGGAACACGAGCATCCGGGCTCCGGCGACGAGGGCGGCGACGCGGGCGTCGTCGACGTAGCCGGTGCGCACGACGTCGGGAGGCCCCAACCCCCGCTTGCGCATGAGGGCGGGGACGTCGAGCAGCGGGCTCGGGCTGCCGGCGAGGACCAGGCGCAGCTCGAAGCGCTGGCGGCGGAGGACGCGCATGGCGTCGAGGGCAAGGGCCACGTTCTTGCGCGGCTCCAGCGTCCCGAGCATGAGGGCGTAGGGCGCGCCGGGCGGCAGCTCGGTGTCCGCCGGTTCCACCTTGCGCTGGTGGAAGCCGGGGGGGATGACGCTGATGCGGTCGGCCACCTCGGGCAGCCACCACACGAGCTCGTCACGCGTGAACCGGGAGGGCGTGATCACCACCGACGCTCGCCGCAGCACGGTCGGCAGCAGCCGGGCCATCCGCCGTATGGCCGGCGGCACCGACTCCGGACGGCGGATGAACCCGATGTCGTGCACGGTGACGATGGTCGGCACGCGCAGCGACGGGGGGGCGATGAAGTTGGTGGCGTGGAAGACGTCGCAGCGCACCAGCCACTCCATGGGTGGAAAGGCGACCCGGTCCCACATCGCCCACAGGGGACGAGCGGGGGCGATCTTGCGGGTGACCCGGACGTTGGGGCGGTGGGGAGGGTCGAGGCGCAACATCCGAGCCGTGCGCCACGAGATCGGGAAGACGAGCAGGTCGTCGTCGGGCGCCTGGCGCGCCACCGCGTCGATCAGCTCGTGGGTGTACCAGCCCACGCCCGTCTTGGGCCCGAGCAGCGGCGTGCCGTCGAAGCCGAAGCTGTGCACCGATGGCGGGGCGGCGGTCAGCCGTGGCGGCGGCGGAGCAGGCTGCGTCGCTGGGGTTCGCCCGCTACGGCCCCGTCGGCGGGCCCGTCGGCGTCGCCCTCGGCGTCCCCTGGAAGGAGCTCGTCCTCGAGGAGGTCACCGGTGCCCTCGGAGGGGCGACCCTCCTCGGCATCGGCGGCAGGGAGGGCGGTCGGGGCGACGCCCGCCGCCGGAGCGCTCGGCGCCGCCGCCCCGGCGAGGTCGGCCACGATGGCGTCGCGGTGCTCCGAGAGCAGCTTGGAGAGCTTGCCCAGGTCCCGCACGAGCAGCCGTCCGAGCTCGGCGACGGTGTGCCGCAGCTCGCCCGACACGTGCCGCACCTCCTGGCTCACCGCCTCCCGCAACGACGCCTCCAGCGACACGGCGAGAGCGTCGAGGCGCTCGTTGACCTCGGCCAGCCCCACCTCCAGGTTGGCCAGGCGGCGCGCCACGTCGGGAAGGGGCGGCGGAGCCGGGGGGGTGACACTGGGCTCGGGCGTCACGTCGGCGATGGGCGGGACGTCCATCGGGACCGAGCCTACCCGGACCGCCCCTCCGGCCGGCCGTCGCTACGTAAGGTCGACGATCGAGTGGTCGCCCAGCATCAGGCGGTTGGCGCGGGGGCGGCGGGCGGACCGGGTGACCCTTACCTGCTTCCCGATGAGCGAGTCCTCGAGGCGGGGGATGTCGACGATGCTGCTCTGCTCGAGCACGACCGTGTGCTCCACCTCGGAGCGGACGATCTCGCATCCGTAGTAGATCGACGTGAAGGGGCCGACGTAGCTCTGCTCGATCCGGGTTCCCTCGCCGACGATGGCCGGCCCCCGGATCGTCGAGCCGATCACCTTGGCCCCGGGCTGGATGACGACTCGGCCCTCGACGCGCGAGTCGCCGTCGACCTCGCCGTCGATGCGCTGCTCCAAGGTCTCGAGGATGAGCCGGTTGCCCTCCAGGAGGGCGGCCAGGTTGCCGGTGTCGATCCACCACCCCTCGACGACCGTCTGGCGGACGCGGTGGCCGTGGTCGATGAGCCACTGGATGGCGTCGGTGATCTCCAGCTCCCCGCGGCCCGACGGCGTGATCGACGCGACCGCCTCGTGGATGGTGGGGTCGAAGAGGTAGACACCGACCAGGGCGAGGTCGGAAGGGGGCTCGGCGGGCTTCTCGACCAGGCGGACGACCTCGCCCTTCTCGTCGAGCTCGGCCACGCCAAAGCGCTGCGGGTCGGGCACCCTGGCGAGCAGGATCTGGGCGACGGTGCCGTCGCGCGCCGAGCGCGCGGCGAACCTCTCGACCAGCCCTCGGACGCCCTGGCGCAACAGGTTGTCGCCCAGGTACATGATGAAGTCGTCGTCGCCCAGGAAGTCACGGGCGATGAGCACGCAGTGGGCCAGGCCGAGCGGCGACTCCTGGTGCACGTAGGTGACGTCCAGCCCCCAACGCTCGCCCGACCCCACGGCGGCCCGGATCTCGTGGCGGGTGTCGCCGACGATGATCCCGACCTCCTTGATGCCCGCCTCGGCCATCTGCTCCAAGCCGTAGAAGAGGATCGGCTTGTTGGCCACCGGCACGAGCTGCTTGGCGCCGGTGTGGGTGATGGGCCGGAGCCGGGTGCCCGCCCCTCCGGCGAGGATGAGCGCCTTCACCCACGCGGTTGTAGCACGCGGCCGTTGGAAGGGACCCGCCC
>DATACM010000141.1:0-31591 GCA_036259055.1 Acidimicrobiales bacterium
GGCCCGTCGCTTCGCGGCGGCGGCGCTGGCCCCGGTGGCCAACAACCTGGTCGTGATCGCCACCATGGGCGTGTTCTGGCTGCTGCGGGCGGGCGACCCGTCGGCGGCCGGCGCCGGGGGGCTCGAGCTGCCGCTCTCGCAGCGCCTGGTGCTGGCCGTGGGCACGACCGCCGGCGTGGCGGCCATGACGCTCGTGCCGCTGATCGACGGCTGGCGCTCCGGCCTCCGGGTCCGTCCTCGGTGGGCCCCTCGCCACCCCGGCCTCCGGGGCCTGGGCCGGGCGGGCGCATGGGGAGCCGCCTACCTGGCCCTGAACCAGGTGCTGGTGGCCGCCACCCTCGTGCTGGCCAACCGGGTCGAGGGAGGCGTGGTCGCCTACCACCTGGCGTTCACCGTGTTCCTGCTGCCGCACGCCGTGCTCGCCCACCCCACGATCACCGCCGTGTACCCCCGCTTGGCGGCGGAGGCGGCCGCCCGCCGGTGGCGGGCCTTCTCGGAGACGCTGGCCGGGTCGGCGGCGGCCATCGTGTTCCTCCTCGCCCCGGCGGTGGCCGCGCTCGTCGCCCTGGCCCGGCCCGCCCTCTCGCTCCTGCGCCTGGGCAGCCTCGACGCCGCCGGCGCCCAGCTGGCGGCCGACGTGCTGGGCGCCTACGCCCTCGGGCTGGTGGGGTATGCCGGGTTCCACCTCCTGACCCGCGCCAGCTACGCCACTGGGGACACCCGCACGCCCGCCATCGTCAACCTGGGGGTGGCGGCGGGTGGGTCGACGCTCATGGTCGCCTTGTTCTCACTCGCCGACGGCGGCGACCGGGTGGTGGCGCTGGGCCTGGCCCACTCCGTGGCCATGGTCGCCGGCGCCGCCGCCCTGCTGCTCCTCGTCCGACGCCGAGCGGGCGAGCCGTGCATCGCCCCCGGGTCACTGCTTCGGGGGCTCGCCGCCGGTGCGGCGGCGGGCGTGGCGGCGCGCCTGGTCGCCGACCGCCTGCCCGCCGGGGGGCGATTGGCGGCTGCGCTGGCCGTGGCCCTGGGCGTCGCCGCCGCCGCCGCCGTGTACGTGGCCGTCCAGGCGTGGCTGCGGGCGCCCGAGCTGAAGCGCCTGCGCTCCTCCCGGCTTCTCGCCGACGTCAGGCCCGCTCCCGGGGGCGGCCGCTGAACCGGGTGGTGGCGATCGTCCCCGCCTACGACCGGGCGGACACCGTCGGGCCAACGGTTTGCGCCGTCGGCGCTCTTCCGGTCGACGAGGTGGTGGTGGTCGACGACGGGTCGACCGACGGCACCGCCGCCGCGGCCGAAGCCGTCGGCGCCCGGGTGCTCCGCCTCCCCACCAACGTGGGCAAGGGCGGAGCGGTGACGGCGGCGGTGGCCGCCACGCCCGATGCCGACGTCTACCTGTTGGTCGACGCCGACGTGGGTGAGAGCGCGGCGGCGGCGGGGGAGCTGCTCGGCCCGGTGCTGGCCGGCGATGCCGACATGGTCATCGGCGTCCCCCCCGGCGCCGGCCGGGCCGGCGGGTTCGGCATGGTGCGGACGCTGGCCGGGGCGGGCATCGCCCGGGCCACCGGTTGGCGGCCCCGGGCGCCCCTGTCCGGTCAGCGGGCCGTACGCGCCGACCTCCTCCGGCGCCTCCGGCTGGCCCCCCGCTTCGGCCTGGAGACGGCCCTCACCATCGACGCTCTCCGGGCCGGGGCGAGGGTGACGGAGATCGATGTCGACCTCCGTCACCGCCCGACCGGTCGGCGGCTGAGCGGGTTCGTGCACCGGGGCCGCCAGGGCCGGGACATCGTCCTCGCCCTCTGGGACCGGCTCCGACGATGACCCGGGTCGTCGTGGCCGCCGTCGTCGGCTGCGTCACCGCCCGTCTGGTGTGGGTGGCCATCCGTCCCCTGTTCGACGCCCCGGCGCTGGCCCGGGCCAACTGGCGCGGACAGGCGGTCCCCACCGCCGCCGGGGTGGTCCTCCCGCTGGTCCTGGTGCTGGTCGAGGGAGGGCGGGCGGTGGGCGCGGCGGCGGCATCGGACCCCGACAGCCTGACGCTCGCCCGGCTGCTGGTCGTGGCCGCCGTCGCCGGGTTCGCCCTCTTGGGAGCGCTCGACGACCTGGTGGGCTCGGAGCAGGTGCAGGGGTTCCGCGCCCACCTCGAGGCCCTGGCCGCCGGTCGGCCCACGACCGGGTTCGTGAAGCTCGTGGGAGGCGCCGCCCTCGCCGTGGTCGTGGTGGCGCCGTTCGCCCGCCCGTCGCTCGGGCGGCTCCTCGCCGACGCCGCCCTGGTGGCCCTGTGCGCCAACCTCGCCAACCTGTTCGACCGGGCGCCGGGGCGGCTGCTCAAGGTCTCGACCGTGGCCTTCGTCGCCATCGTGGTGGCGGCCGGCGAGCGTGTCGAGCTCGAAGGCACCGCCCTCGTCGTCGGCGCCGCCCTGGGGTTGTTCGTCGACGACCTCCGCGAGCGCCTCATGCTGGGCGACACCGGCGCCAACGCCCTGGGCGCGGCGTTGGGGCTGGGCCTGGTGGCCGCCGCCACCCCGACCACCCGTACCGTCGCCCTGGCCGTGGTGGCCGCCCTGAACGTGGCGGGCGAGCTGGTGTCGTTCAGCCGGGTGATCGACGCGGTGCCCGCCCTGCGGGCGCTGGACCGGGCCGGCCGCCGACCGTGACGAGCCGCGCCCGGATCAGTGAGCGACCCGGGCCCAGGGCACGAAGGCGTTCTCCACCGGGCCCAGAGCCGGTGCCAGCTCGTCGAAGTGGCGAAGCAGCACCGTCTTCATGGTGGTCTGGTCGATCCACCGCAGCCCCGCCGCGGTGTAGTGCTCGGCGTCGTAGTGCCGGGTGAAGAACCGGTCGCTCTTGAGGCGGCGGGAGGCCATGAGGACGAACACCCGGAAGGCGGTGTCGCTGAACCCGAAGCCCTGGGGGAGGTCCTCGGCGTAGAGCCCGACCATAAGGTCGACGGCGTCGAGGTCGCCGTCGTACACCTCCCGCATCTCCTGGGCCCACGCCGGGTTCGACGTCAGCTGGTCGAAGCTGCGGACGGGCGGCTTGTGGAACGCCTGGCGGAAGCGGTTGTAACGGGGGACGCCGCGCTCGCGGTTGCGGAAGACGTCGACGGCAGCGAGGTCGAGCGTGCGACCACCGAGCTCGAAGCTCTGCAGCGACCGAGGGAAGTTGTGAAGGGTGATCTGGCCGGGGTGCGCCGTCCCGAAGCTGTAGAGCACGTTGGCCACGCCGATCTCCCGCAGGGAGGGGACGGCGGACTCGGCGCGTAGGTCGCTCAGGCCCACCGCCCCCCGCTCGGGGCGCCCGTCGATGGAGTGGAAGACGTACTCGTCGGGCATCAGGGGATGCATGCGGTAGACGGCCACGAACTCCTCGGTGAGGCAGTACGGCGCGCCGTGGTGGTCGGTGGGAGAGCCGGGGATGCCGCTGAGCACCTCGCTGTCGCTCAGGCGGCCGCAGGAGCGCTTGAGCTTCTCGGATATGCCCCACCAGTTCATGCTCATCGCCTTCTGGGTGGTGGGGTGGGCGATGATCCCCGGCGTCCACTCGACGGTGTGGATCTTGGCCTGGAGCGCCACGTTGACCAGGCGGGCGGTCTCGAAGAGCTCGTCGTCGGTCCACGCCCGCCGCTCCTCCCGGCGGAGGTGGTCGCAGATGGCGTTGTGCTCCAGGGCGAAGAGGCTGCGCAGCAGCGCCCACCCGCTCCAGAACCCGGCGTGGCGGCTCTGGAAGTCGAGCTGGCCGACCACGTCGAGGGGCAACGTCTTGTCCTCCACCCGGAGGTAGGGCCCGTCCCGGAGGAGGGCCCGCTCCTCCTCGCTCGTCCCGTAGACCTGGGAGCCGTCCCACCAGTGGGTGTCCTCGCTCAGGAACTTCCCCGGTGTCCCGTCGGCCTCCATGGTGGCGTCGATCTCGGTGTTCCCGAGCGGTAGCCGCCGGGTCGGGTCGGTCTTGTGGCTGAACCAGTCGTGGATCTCGAACTGGAGCCACGCCGCGGCCAGGACGTTGAGCCCGGTGGCGGGCAGGAGCTGGTCACGGGTGAGGAGCACCCGGCTGACCAGGCCGGGGTCGGGCGTCCGCAGCCTGGTACCCGTCTCCGGGAGGTTCTGCCCGGGCGGGACGTTGCGGCCGAAGGCGGTGCCGGCCGCCCCCATGCGGGGGTGCTCGAGGTCGTTCCACCGGCCGTCGGCCGTGCGGTACTTGTGCTGCGCCTCGGTGGGCGTCCCCCCCTCTTCGGGCACACCGGTGTCGTACAGGCACTCGGCCCGCAAGCGGTCGCGTACGCCCACCAGGGTGGGGATGCCGAGGTACTTGGGCACGTTCGCCCACCCGAAGGTGCGCTCGAGCCACCGGGCGGGACGGGCGACGACCCGGCTCAGCGTCGATGGCCGGCTCGGGGGGATCCGGATGGTCCGCCGGGGCCGGTCGTCGCGGGCCGCCGCCGGCCTCACCTCCACGGTGTCGGTCATCGGTCAGCCGTTCACGCCGGACTCGAGGATCCTCGGCGAGACCTTCCAGGTCGCGTAGTCCTCGCTGTCGAGCCGCTCCTGCAAGGCTTCCAGGGCGCGCCGGAAGTCGTGGAAGGCCCGCTTGGCGGGGAGGTCGAGGCCCATCGGCGAGAAGTCGCTGCAGAGCTTCGTGCGGTGCACGTTCAGGATGAAGTTGTAGTTGACGAGCCGCTGGTAGACGTCGATCGACTCCCGCCGGCCCGACGTGTAGATGCGCGTCGGCTGCACGTGGTGCCAGAGCTGGTAGTTCCACAGGCCGGTGCCGAGGACCTCGTGCTCGACGGATCCGAGGTAGATGAAGCCGGCCACCAGGCGGGCCAGTTCGTCGACGCCGATGTCCTTCCCCAGCCATTCCTGGATGCCCCCGGGGACGCGCTCCTGCAGGTCGCCCAACCACGCCTGGACGTCGTCGTCCTCTCGGAGGTCGTCGTCCGACTGGTAGTACAGCCCGAGGTAGTTCCGGGCGTGGTCGTACATGACCTTCCAGTGGGCCCGCCGGTTCTCCAAATACGGCAGCTCGAGCTCGTCATTGAGGATGCCGCGGCGGTCGGCATCGACCTCCGGGTCGATGACGCGGACGTCGTATCTCTCGTAGCTGTCCGACAACAACTTGCACAGACCGCGGTGGGTGAAGCTGAAGACGGTCTCGAAGTCGCCGCCCGGCATGAGCATGATCTCGGTGACGAGCTCGTTGGAGTAGTGCGTGCCCCAGGCGTGGGGCCAGAGCAGGCGGCGCAGCGGGTGACCCGCCGGAAGGTTGTTGCGCGTGACCATGGCGACGTTGGACACGGCCGTCAGGTGGATCCAGTTGAAATGGCGCACGATCGAGAGGTGGTTGGTGGCGGCACACAGGGCGATCTTCTGGGCGAGCGGCCAGGTCGCGTCACCCGGCTTCGACACGCCCAGCTCGGAGTCGATCTCGACGGCGGAGAGGCGACCGTCAGCGGCGCGGAACACCACCCGGCACGCCAGCGAACGCAGCCCGGCATGGTGCTCGTAGTCGCCGAGGTGCCCGAAGTCCCACCCGTAGGTGCCATCGTCCCGGCGCTCGAGGTAGCACGCGTACGGGCCCGCCACTGCGAGCTCGCCGAGCTCGACGGGCTCGGCGTACTCCTTGGGGAGGACGGGGGCGTCGTGGATCTGGCGATGGACCCTCGGGTAGGCCCGGGTGATGGCGGTGAACGGGTCCTCGTCGATCTCGCCCAGGCCGGGCCGGTTCAGCGGGTAGTGGCGGTAGAGCCAGATCTGGAAGCGGATGAAGGCCAGGCGCAACCGGTCGGTCTCGTCCGCCGGCAGGTGGTCGGCCACCGGGATGTTCCGGATGGGCACCGAGGGATAGCGCTCCTCGAGGCGAATGGGCACCATGCGCCGCTCTTCATCGTTCGGCAGGGGCACCTCTCGGGGCTTGTTCGCCCGGAATTTGGCGCTGAGCAAGAGGTCCCAGAACAGCTTCCGAAGCTTCCACATGGTAAGCACCCTTCGCTCGAAACCCGCCGGGGGATGCGCTCGGAAGCCTAGAGAACGCCACCATCAATGACAATGTCCGCCGGCACAGAACGGGCGTGATGGCGAGCACACTCGCCGTCAACTACGCAGAAGCTGGGTGGAACGAGCGGCGGCTCGAGCGAAGGCGACGACCTCGCCGTCGCCCAACCGGCATCCTTGCTCGACCCAGGCGGCGAGCTGTTGTCGGCCGGTGCGCTCCTCGATCGTCGTGACGACCTCGGCCAGCCGCTCGCGGTCGGCGCCGAAGAGTGGAGGCGCAGTGTGACTGGCGGTCAACGCGCCGTAGAGCACGGCGGCGGGCTCGTCACGGCCGAGGCGTGCGAGGGTCGTGACGAGTGAGCGCAGCATCGTCCACTGCTGCGTCCAGTTCCCCGCTCGTTCCCACAGGTCGATGAGGTCCGGGAACCGGCGCAGGGCCTCCTCCGGGTCGCCGTGGCGGGCCCGTAGGGAGGTGGCCGACGTGCCCGCGACGCCGGTCAGGAAGGTGCTGCCCACGCCGGCCGCCAGCCCGTGGCTCTCGTCGAGCAAGCGCAAGGCTCGGGGGGGATCCTGGTCGAGCAGCACCTCACCGAGCTGGTAGAGGGCCCATGCCCTTGCGCTCGGGCAGCCGAGCTCCCGGGCGGCGGCAAGCGCCGCCTCGGCCTCGTCGATGGCGTCCTGCGTGTGGCCGCCGTAGGCGAGGGCCAGGGTTGCGGTGACCCGGTTGACGAGCGCCTGGTAGGGGTCGCCGCAGGCGTCGGCCAGCTCCGCCGCTCGCAGGCCCTGGGCGCGCGCCTCCGCCAGGTCGCCGCCGAAAAGGGCGGTCACGGCCAGACCGCCGGAGCCCAAGTGGCCCTCGGGAGCGCCGGCGGCGGCTCGGACTGCTTCTTCGGCCAGCCGCCGAGCCCCGGCCAGGTCCCCACGCCCCCACGCTCCGGTCGCCGCCGAGCCGAGGACGAGCGGCAGGAGCCGGTGGCCGACGGCGCCCGGGAGCCGGGCGGCGCGCTCGGCCCAGGCGAACAGCTCGGGGCGCAGGCTCCGGTAGGCGTAGCCGTGGAGGGCGGCCGAGAGGGCGAGGGCCCGCTCGGCGTCGTCGTGGGCCAGCGCCCAGCGATGGGCGGCCCGAAGTTCGTCGAGCTCGGCATCGAGTCGCCGCATCCAGCGGCCCTCCTCCGGCCCATTGAGGCCCACGTCGGCCCGGCGCGCCAGCTCGACGTGGTAGTCGGCGTGCCGCTCCTCCCACCGACGGGCCGCTCCCTCCCCTTCGAGCCGCGCCCGCCCGTAGGCGCGCAGTGTCTCGAGAAGGCGGTAGCGGGCGACCTCGGTGTCCCCGGTCAGCGCCGCCAGCGACACCTCGACGAGCTCGGCGACCAGTTCCGGGATCTCGCCGCGGGCGACGCCGTCACCGGCGCAGACGTCCTCGGCTGCCTCCAGGGTGAAGGTGCCGGCGAACACGGACAGGCGGTCGAACAGCCGGCGCTGGGGTCGACCCAGGCGCTCGTAAGACCAGTCCACGACGGCCACTAGGGAGCGGTGTCGGCTGGGACCGCTGCGGGACCCGCGGTCGAGCAGCCGGAAGCGGTCGTCGAGCCGGTGAACGAGGTCGGCGGGGTTCATGGCGGCCATCTGCGCCGCCGCCAGCTCGATGGCGAGCGGCAGGCCGTCGAGACGGCGGCAGATGGCGACGATGTCGGCTCGTGCCTGGCCCTCGCAGTCCAGGTCCGGACGCACGGCCAGAGCTCGGTCGCAGAAGAGCTCGACCGCCGCCTCTGGCGGCAGGGGGGCCAGCGGCCACACCTGCTCCCCGGCGATGGCCAGGCGTTCCCGGCTGGTCGCCAGCACGGTGACCAGCGGGCAGCTCCCGATCAGGGTGGAGAGCAACGAGGCGGCGGCGTCGACGACGTGCTCACAGTTGTCGACCACCAGGAGCATCCTCCGGGTGCGCAGCACGTCGGCGATGCTGGCCTCCACGCTGCGATCGGGGCGGGGCTGGATCCCCAGGGCGGTGGCGATGGCGGGGGCGACGGCGTCGGGGTCGGCGACGGCGGCGAGCTCGCAGAGCACCACCCCGTCGGGGAACCGCCCGGCGACCGCCGCCGCCACCTGGACGGCGAGCCGGGTCTTGCCGACCCCGCCCGGTCCGATGAGAGTGAGCAGGCGGGCGTCGGCAACGTGGCGGATCACCTCGGCGACCGCCGCCTCCCGGCCGACGAAGCTGGTGAAGGGCGTGGCGACGAGTGCCGGAGTGCCCGCCGCGGTGCGCCGAGGGGCCAGCCGCGGGTCGTGGTCGAGGATCCTCCGCTCGAGGGCCCGCAGCTCGGGGGAGGGGTCGAGACCGAGCTCTTCGGCCAGAAGTCGCCGGTAGCTCTCGAAGGCCCTCAGGGCGTCGGGCTGGCGGCCGCTGCGATACAGGGCGACCATGAGCTGGCTCCGCAGCCGCTCCCGCAAGGGGTGCTCGGCGCAGAGGGCCTCGAGCTCGCCCACCTCCTCCTCGTGACGCCCCAGGGCGAGACGAGCGTCGATGCGCTCCTCGATCGCCACCAGCCGCAGCTCCTCCAGCCGCACCGCCTCGCCCACGGCGAACTCGTCGTAGCGGAACTCCCCGTAGGGAGGTCCTCGCCACAGGCCGAGCGCCTGCTCGAGCAGCCCGAGCGCCTCGTCCGGCTCCTCACCGGCGCGGCGTCGGGCTTCGTCGAGAAGCAGCTCGAAGCGCTGGGCGTCGAGCTCTCCGGGCTCGACCCGGAGCAGGTAGCCGGGTGGACGGGCGAGGAGCCGCTCGCTCGCCGGTCCCAAGGCCGAGCGCAGCCGGCTCACGTGGGTCTGCACGGAGCGCACCGCGTTCTCCGGCCCGCCCGTCCCGGGCCACAGCGCCTCCGCCACCCGGTCGGCGGAGACGACGTGGTTGGCGTGGGCCAGCAGCACGCCCAGCAAGCACCGTTCCTTGGCTCGGGTCGGAGCCATCGCCTGCCCGCCGTCGCCGACCTCGACGGGACCGAGCACGCGGAACTCCATCGCTCTTGCACGGTAGTGAAGGGGTGGTGACGCGGCCACGACACAGCCGTGAAAGCGGCGGTGTCCACGCTGCTCCCGATATCCCAAAGAGGAGGGGCACCATGGACGAGACCAAGCTGCAGGAGCTCATCGGCAAAGCGGTGACGGAGATGTCCGTCGCCGAGTCGGCCCCGCTGATCTACATCGGCGACAAGCTCGGGCTGTACCGGGCCATGGCCGGCGCCGGGCCCCTGACCAGCCGGGAGCTGGCCGACCGGACCGGGACGCACGAGCGCTACGTGCGGGAGTGGCTGAACAACCAGGCCGCCGGCGGCGTCGTCGACTATCACTCCGCCGACGCGACCTACGAGCTGAGCGACGAGGCCGCCCATCTGTGGGCCGACGAGAGCTCGCCGGTCTTCCTGACCGGGTGGGTCGAGCTCATCGCCTCGTTGTGGGCCGACGCCGACCGGGTGGCGGAGGCCTTCCGCTCCGGCGCCGGCATCGCCTGGGGGGACCACGACCAGCGGCTGTACCGGGGCGTCCAGCGCTTCTTCGCCCCCCTGTACCGGCGTTCGCTCGTCCAGGAGTGGATCCCGTCCCTCGACGGCGTCGAGGCCAAGCTGCGCCAGGGCGCCAAGGTCGCCGACGTCGGGTGCGGCTACGGCCTCTCCACCGTCATCCTGGCCGAGGCCTTCCCCCGCTCCACCTTCGTCGGCTACGACACCCATCCCGAGTCGATCGCCGCCGCCGAGAAGGCAGCGGCCGAGGCGGGGGTGGCCGACCGGGTGCGCTTCGAGGTGGCCGACGCCGCCTCCTTCGCCGGCACCGGTTTCGACCTCGTCTGCTTCTTCGACGCCCTCCACGACATGGGCGACCCGGTAGGAGCGGCGGCCCACGCCCGGGCCGCACTGGCCGACGACGGAAGGGTCATGGTGGTCGAGCCGGCCGCCGGCGACCGGCTGGAAGACAACCTGAACCCGGTGGGGCGCACCTACTACGCCGGCTCCACGTTCCTGTGCACACCCGGGGCGCTGTCCCAGCCGGGGGGGCACAGCCTGGGCGCCCAGGCCGGTCCTGAGCGGCTCGGCCAGGTGCTGAGCCAGGCCGGCTTCACCCGTTGGCGGGCGACGGTGGCGACGCCGTTCAACCTGGTCCTGGAGGCCCGACCGTGACGACCACCAGCCAGGCCCGGCCGGCCGCCGAGGTGGCGGCCGGCCTGGGCACTGTGCTCGGGGTCTGGGCCCATCCCGACGACGAGGCCTACCTGTCGGGCGGGTTGATGGCGGCGGCGGTCGACGCCGGTTCCCGTGTGGTCTGCGTCACCGCTACCCGAGGGGAGCGCGGCACGCCCGACCCCACTCGTTGGCCGCCGGCGCGGCTGGCCCCCCTGCGGGAGGCCGAGCTGGCCGCTTCGCTGGCGGTGCTGGGCGTCACCGAGCACCGCCAACTGGGCTACCCCGACGGCGGGTGCGCGCGGGTGCCGGCTGCTGTCGCCGTCGGTCGCCTCATCGAGGTCGTCGCCGAGGTCCGACCCGACACCGTGCTCACCTTCGGACCCGACGGCATGACCGGTCACGCCGACCACCGCACCGTGTCTGCGTGGACGACGTCCGCCGTGCGCCAGACCGAGCCGGCACTCGCTCCCAGGCTCCTCTACGCGGCCAAGACCGCTTCGTGGTGCGACCGCTTCAACTCTGTGCACCGGGCCCTCCGAGTCTTCCCGCCAGGCCTCCCGCCGCCCGTCCCCGGGGAGGAGGTCGCCCTCGACGTCGTGCTTCCCGACGATCTCCTCGACCGCAAGGTCGCCGCTCTTCGTGCCCACGCGAGCCAGGTGACACCCCTGATCGACGTGCTCGGCGAGCAGAGCTTCCGGTCGTGGCTGGCCGACGAGTGCTTCCGCTAAGCCCGGTGCGCCGGTGACCCCATCTCGGCGAGGAGGCCGGCCGCCGCCCGCTCCACCCGGGTGAGGCCGTACTCCTCGGCGGTCGCCCGCGCCTGGGCCAGCAGGTCGCGGGCCCGCTGGACGTCGCCCGGTGCCCGACGGGCCAGGAGAATCTTTCCCCGCTCCAGCCGGGTGCGGGCCAACCAGGTGGGCGCCGGGACGCGCCCGTGCGCCGACTCGGCGTGCGCCAGGTTGGCGTCCGCCCCGTCCAGCCGGCCGAGCACCGCTTCCAGCACGCCGACGAAGTGGGCGACCGACCCGTACCAGGTCAGCCCGGTGCAGATCATCTGCTCGCGGTAGGGAGCCAGGAACTCGAGCAGCACCTCGGCTCGGGCCCGGTCGCGGAGGCGCGCGCAGGTGAGGGCGGCCTGGGCCACCGCTCGAGGCCACGACGCCTCGCGCGGGATCTCGCCGAGCTGGTCGACGAGCGCCTCGAAGACGGGGCGGGCCTGGTCGAGCTGGTCCGTCTCGGCGTGGAGCAGGGCCAGGCTCGCCCGCACGGACGCCACCCCAGGGTTGGCGGCGGCGATCCGCACGACATCGCCGGCGATCTCCTCCAGGTTGCCGCGCTCGAAGCGGACGTTGAAGAGGTGGATCCCGTAGTAGAGGAACACATCGGGGTGCCCGGCCGCCTCGCCGAGGGCGTACCCCTGGCCGGCGATCTTCTCGCTCTCGGCGATCCTGCCCTTGGTGAGCTCGCGGCAGGCCCGAAGGATCATGGTGAGCCAGCGCATCGTCGGCTGGCCGAGCTCCGAGCTGAGCTGCTCGGACCTCTCCAGGCACCGGTCGGCCTCCGGGTCGTCGCCGGCCTCGGCGGCGGCGACGAACCGGTGCCAGCACCCCGAGCAGACGAGGACCGCGTCTTCGAGGCTCGTGGCGAGGGCCACCAGCTCCTCGGTGAGGGCGAGGCGCTCGACGACCGAGTCGGGCCCCCAGACGGCGACGATGCGGGCGAGCAGGGCATGGGCCAGCGTTTCGGGCTCGCCCAGTCGCCGAGCCATGGCGAGCGCCTCGGCGCTCAAGACGTAGCGGCGGTCGCGGTCCTTGCCGTACACCATCTCGACCGCCAGGTTGGCGAGGAGCCGGGCCCGGACCGTGGTCTCGGCCGGGCCCTGCGCCTCCAGGGCCGCTTCCAGCATCGCCGCCCGCTCCTCGTCGACCGCCCCGATGATGGCGAACATCCCCCGGAAGTTGGCGAGGGCCGCTCGGGCCAGGGCCTCGGCGTCACCTTCGTCCCGCGCCAGCTTGCAGGCGCGGATGAGCGTGTCCCGGTGCGCCGGGTCGCCCGCCCGCCGCTGCGCCTCCCCCAGTCGGATGAGGAGGTCGAGGCGCTCGCTCACGTCGTGATCACCGTCGGAGATCTCGACCAGGTCGAGCGCCTGCTGGTAGAAGGCGGCCGCGTCGTGGTGGGCCAGCTGCATCAGCGCCCGGTCACCCGCTTGGCGGGCGAAGCCGACGGCCTTGACCGCGCCCCCGACCGGGGCGGCAGCCCGGGCGTAGTGGTGGGCGAGGGCGGGCAGGTGGTCGTCGAGGCGCCCGGCGTAGACCTTCTCCAGGGCCTCGGCGACCCGCCGGTGGAGGGTGACCCGGCGGGCGGTCGTGAGGTCGCGGTAGACGGTCTCCCGCATGAGGCTGTGGGCGAAGCGGTAGCGCAGCGCCTGGCCGGACGTCTCGGTCACCAGTCGCGCCGTCACCGCCTCGTCCAGGGCGGCGACCGCCTGCTCCTCGTCGAGGTCGCTGGCCGCCTCGAGCACCGGCAGCTCGAACTCCATCCCGATCACCGCGGCGGCCCGGAGCACCCGGTTGCACGTCTCCGACAGCCGGGTGAGCCTTCGCCCGACGACCTCGCGCACGCCCTCGGGGATGCCGAGGGCCTCGACCGGCTGTGAGGTCCAGCGGCCCTCCCGCCGGTTGAACGCTCCGGTCTCGACGAGGTGGCGAAGGACCTCGCGCACGAAGAAGGGGTTGCCCTGCGTCTCGGCGTGGATCGCCCGCGCCACCGCCCTGCCGTTCTCGTCGAGCTGGCCTCCGGCCGCCTCGGAGAGATAGGTGGCCACCCCCTCCTCGCTGAGCCCGTCGAGGAGCAGCCGGCCCATGGTCGTGCCCCGCCGCAGGTCGGCCACCAGCTCGATCAAGGGATGGCCGTGGGTCAGCTCGGTGTCCCGGTAGGTGCCGACGACCATGAGCCGTCCCAGCCCCACCGAGCGCAGCACGTGCCGCAGCAGCAGGAGGTTCGGCTTGGCCGCCCAGTGGAGGTCGTCGAGGACGAGCAGCAGGGGGCGGTCCGAGGAGACGCTGCCGAGCCACGACGCCACCCCCTCGAAGACCCGGTACCGCTCGCTCTCGGGGTCGGCCGAGAGCGGCGGGGGCAGGCCGGGGACCCGCTGGGCCAGCTCGGGGACCAGGCGCACGAGCTCGCCGCCGTACCGTCCGAGGCGCTCGGGCAGCTCGTCGTCGGGCGTGTGGTCGACGAACTGGCGCAGGGGCTCCACAAAGAGCTGGAAGGGGACGCCCAGGTCCTCGTCGCACCGGCCGGCCAGGACGGTCGCGCCCTCGGCGTACACCTGCGCGGCGAGCTCGGCGGCCATCCGCGTCTTGCCGACCCCGGGCTCACCGGCCAGCAGCATCACCCGCAGCCCCTCCCGCGCCGTCTCGTCCCACGCTCGCCGTAGCTCGGCGAACTCGGCATCGCGCCCGACGAAGATGGGCCCGACGTCGGTGAGCAGCGCGGGCAGCGGCACCGCCGATCCGGGCAGCGGCTCCCAACCGACGTCGAAGGCCACGACGGCGTCGGGAAGGCCCTTGAGGCGGAGCTCCCCCAGCTCCCGGAAGGAGATCCCGGGGCGGCTCCCGGCCACCAGCCGCACCGCATGGGTGGCGAGGATCTGCCCGCCCTCGGCCTGGGACACCAGCCGGGCCGCCTCCACGACCGGCCGGCCGAAGACGTCGCTCTCCTCGAAGCTCACCTCCCCGACGGCGAGCCCGGCGCGGATCGCGATCGGCGCCTTGCTCATGCGCGCCTGCAGGTCGACCACCTGCTGCATGGTGACGGCACAAGCGACGGCGTCGGTGGCGGAGTCGAAGACGACGAGGATGCCGTCACCCAGCGTCTTGATCTCCCGCCCCCCGCTCTGGGCGACCGCTCCCCGCAGCCGGGTGAAATGGTCCCGGCGGAGCTCGTCGAAGGCGTCCTCGCCCACCCGGGCCATGAGGTCGGTGGACCCGACCAGGTCGGTGAACAGCACGCCGGCCATCCCGGCCGCCCGGCGTTCCCCCATGGCGGCAGCTTAGGTTCGCGTCCATGGACGCGACGGATGCCGGCGACGGCGCGGCGACGGGTGAGGTGACGCCTCTCGCCTCGGCGGCGGCGGGGTGGGACGCCAACACCGAGCGGCTCCTGGCCGACTGGCGCAACCGGGCGGCGGCGGCGGCCACCGCGCACTACCGGCTCGCCTATCGCTGCCGGCGGCGGAACGTGGCGCTGGGGGTCCCTGTCGTCGTCTTCTCGACGGTCGTCGGGACGAGCCTGTTCGCCACCCTGAACGAGACGTCGGTGGACTCGGACGTGCGCCTCGCCATCGGCGTGGTGAGCGTCGCCGCCGCGGTGCTCGCCTCGCTGCAGACGTTCCTTCGCTTCGCCGAGCGAGCTGAGCGCCACGTGATCGCGGCGGACTGGTACTCGGCGGTCCGGCGAGGGATCGACGAGGCACTGGCGCTCCCCCCGGCGGCCCGGAAGGCCCCGGCCGAGTACCTGCCCACCGTCCGCAAGGAGATGAGCAAGATCGGCCAGCAGGCACCTGAGATCCCGGCACCCATCTGGGGGAGGCTGGCCGCCGAGCACGGTGTCGACGAGGGCCCGCCTGTCCGAACGAGGGCGCCCGGTTCGCCGGAAGCCTGAGGGGCGCCGGCGCCTTCAGTCGTCGGGCAGGGGGGCGGCCGAGTGGGCGCTGTCGGCGGCGGCGCCCGGGGAGGCGAGGGACGGCGCCGAGGGCAGGTCGTTGACGGCGTCGATGAGGGCGCGGAGGCGGCCGTAGGAGAGGCGGTCGAAAGTCAGAACGAGGCGCGGGAGGTCCAGGTGGTCGCCGTCGGCGACCTCGGCGGCGAGGGGGGCGGTGGGCTCCAGCCCGCCGGGCCGGACGACGTCGGCGAACGACCGCCGGAGGGCGTCGAGCTCTTCAGGCGTGGGTGCGGCGCGAAGGCGCACGACGAGGCGCGGCCCGACCCAGCGGATCGAGTGGTAGTTGCGGTAGAAGCGGAGCACCTCGGCGGTGGCGGCGCTCACGTCGTCGGTGATGCGGTACAGGCGCAGGTCGTCGGCGGCCGCCATCCCTCGGCCCACGACCTCCGACGAGATGAACCGCTCGAAGGCGCGCCAGTAGCCGCCGCCGGGCACTTCGAGGAGGACGATCGGGGCGGGGGAGGCCTTGCCCGTCTGCAACAGCGTCAGGAGCTCGAACGTCTCGTCGAGGGTGCCGAAGCCCCCGGGGAGCACGACGAAACCGGCCGACTCCTTCATGAGCATGAGCTTGCGGGTGAAGAAGTACTTCATCACCACGAGCTTCGGATCGGCGGCGATGAACGCGTTCGGGCCCTCCTCGAAGGGGAGCCGGATGTTCACGCCGATCGACCGCTCCAGGCCCGCTCCCTCGATCCCCGCGGCCATGATCCCCGGCCCGGCGCCGGTGACGACCATCCAGCCCTCCTCGGCCATGGCCCGGGCCAGATCGTGCGCCTGGCTGTACAACGGGTCGTGGGGCAGCGTGCGGGCCGACCCGAAGATCGTGATCTTGGGGACGTCGCGGAAGGGGGCGAACACCCGGAACGCCTCGCGCATCTCCTTGAGGGCGGCGTTGGTGATCTTGAGGTCGAGGCGGTCGGCGCCGTCGCCGGCCAGGCCAACGGCGGAGAGGAGGATCTCGTAGAGCTGGTCGAGGTCCCGGGTGGCGCCGGCCGCCCGCAGCAGCTCCCGCAGCCGCCGGTCGAGCCCGGCATCGACGGTGCGATGCCTCGGCAGGCGCTCGACCATGGAACGAGAGTACGGCGCCGCCGGCGCGAGGCATGACCGCCGCCTCGAGGTACTTGGCTGACTTGGTTCGTGGTTGGCGAAGCGGGAACATGTCAGCTGTGTCTCCATGGGAGGTGCTCTTCGTTCCCGCCTCCCTCGCCCTCGTCTACTTGCTGCTCTTCGTGGTGTCGTGGTTCGAGCAGCGGGTCCTGTCGCCCCGCTCGCTGATCCTGCACAGCGCCCGCTCGCGGGGCACGCGGCCTGAGCACGTCGAGGCGCTCGTCGCCGAGCAGTCCCAGCGCCTGCTCGAGGAGGTGCTCGAGACGCCGCCCCAGGAGGAGCAGCGCGCGCCCTAGACGGCCGGCGCCACTCGGCCGTACAGCGTGGTGCGCTGCTCGAGGGGCCGCCCCAGGGGCCCGGTGATGGCGGCGAACGACGCCTCGTCCATCCGCTGGCCGTGGGATGCGCCCGCGGCGCGGGAGATGTTCTCGTCCAGCAGGGTCCCGCCCAGGTCGTTGGCGCCGGCGCAGAGAGCCTGGGCCGCGCCGGCGGCACCCATCTTCACCCAGGACACCTGCACGTTGGGCACGAGCGCGCCATAGGCGATGCGCCCGACCGCGTGCATCAGGAGGGCCTCCCGGAAGGTGGGTCCCGGCCGGGCCCGTCCCTGCAGGTAGATCGGGGCGGCCATGTGCACGAACGGCAGGGGCACGAACTCGGTGAAGCCGCCCGTCTCCTCCTGCAGGGCGCGGGTACGCAGGAGGTGGCGGGCCCAGTGGCGGGGCCGCTCGACCGAGCCGAACATGATCGTGATGTTCGACCGCAGCCCCACGGCGTGAGCGGTGCGGTGGGCCTCGAGCCACTCCTCGGTGTCGACCTTGTCGGGGCAGAGCACCGCCCGCACCTCGTCGTCGAGGATCTCCGCCGCCGTCCCCGGGAGCGAGCGCAGCCCGGCGTCGACCAGCCGCCGCAGGTACGAGGCGAGGGGCTCGCCCAGCCGCCTGGCCCCCTCGGTCACCTCCAGCGCAGTGAACCCGTGCACGTGGATACCGGGGGCGGCCTCCACGACCGCCCGGCAGACGTCCACGTAATAGTCGCCGTCGAAGCTCGGATGGATCCCGCCCTGGAGGCACACCTCGGTCGCGCCCCCCTCCCAGGCCTCCGCCACCCGGCGTTGGATCTCCTCGATGCCGAGCAGGTAGGGCTGGCCCCGGAGGTTGAGCGACAGCGGTCCCTTGGAGAACGCGCAGAACCGGCACCGGAAGGTGCAGACGTTCGTGTAGTTGATGTTGCGGTTGGCCACCCACGTGACCGCCTCGCCCACCACTCGGCGGCGCAGCTCGTCGGCCACGTCGCCGACGGCCACCACCTCGGGGCCGCGGGCCGAGAAGAGAGTGACGATCTCCTCCTCGCCGACCTCCTCGCCCGCCAGCACGCCCGCCAAGACGTCGGCGACCGCCCCCGGTGGAGGCCCGCCAGCGCGGGGTGACGACCGCAGCAACGACGGTGGCGGTACGTCGCCGCCCGCCGCCCACGAGGGGTCGTCGCGCCCCAGCCCCTCGGCGTCGGAGCGGCGGAGGACGGGCGACCAGAGGACGGGGTCGAGCCACCGGGAAGGGTCGAGGGCGTAGCGGGGGTGCAACGTCAGCCGGGGGGCGAGGGTGCGGCCCCGCGCCTCGGTGACCTCTCGCAGCCGCTCGACGTGGGGCCACGCCCGCTCCGGGTTGACGTGGTCGGGGGTGATCGGCGAAACGCCGCCCCAGTCGTCGATGCCGGCGTCGAGGAGGGCGCCGAAGTCGTCGGAGAGGTTGGGCGGGGCCTGCACGTGGACGTCGTCAGGCAGGACCAGGCGCGCCGCCGCCACCGACCAGAGGTGCTCGTCGACCGGGCACGGCTCGGCCGCGTGCATCGCCGTCCCCTCCTTGGGCCGGAAGTTCTGGACGATCACCTCCTGCACGTGGCCGTGGCGGCGATGGCTGGCGGCGATGGCGGCGAGGGCGTCGACGCGGGACGCCCGGCTCTCGCCGATGCCCACGAGGATCCCCGTGGTGAAGGGGATGGCCAGCTCCCCGGCCGCCTCGAGGGTGGCCAGCCGGCGCTCGGGCGTCTTGTCGGGCGAGCCCCGGTGGCACGCCAGATCGGGGTCGAGCGACTCGAGCATCATGCCCTGCGACGCCGTCACCGGCCGCAGCCGGGCGAGCTCGTCGGGGAAGAGGGCACCGGCGTTGGCATGGGGGAGGAGGCCGGTCTCCTCGAGGACCAGGCGGCACGCCGCCGCCAGGTAGTCGACGGTGGAGGCGAAGCCGTTGTCGTCGAGCCACCGCCGGGCCGCCGGGTAGCGGTCCTCGGGCCGTTCGCCCAAGGTGAACAGGGCCTCGTGGCAGCCGGCGGCGGCGCCCGTCCGGGCGACCCCCAACACCTCGTCGGGCGACAGGTAGGGCGCCGCCACCCGCCCCGGGGCGGTGGCGAAGGTGCAGTACCCGCAGCGGTCGCGGCACAGCCGGGTCAGGGGGATGAAGACCTTGGGCGACCACGTCACCCGGTTGCCGTGCGCCGCCGCCCGGCGGTCGTTGGCGGCCGAGAGCACGTCCGCCAGCGGCGCGTCGAGCAGCTCGGCCGTGGGCACGGTCGCAGCCTACGACGCCCGGGCATCCACCGGCGTCCGCGGGAATAAACCTGCGCGGAGAAGTGTCAAGGAAACCGAGTGTCACGAACCCAAGGAGCATCCCGAGAACGAGAGGAGGCAACTCATGCTCATGCGCTTCGATCCGTTCCGTGAGTTCGACCGCATCGGCCAGCAGTTCTGGGGCCAGGCCCGTATGCCGGTCCTGCCTCTCGACGCCTACCGCTCGGGGGACGAGTTCGTCGTACACGTCGACGTCCCCGGGGTGGACCCCGACTCGATCGACCTGACCGTGGAGCGGAACGTCCTGGTCCTCAAGGCCGAGCGCTCGTGGCAGCCGGCCGAGGGCGCCGAGGTGGTCACCGCCGAGCGGCCTCAGGGCAGCTTCACCCGCCAGCTCTTCCTCGGCGAGAACCTCGAGGTCGACAAGATCCAGGCGGCCTACGAGAACGGCGTGCTGACGCTGCGCATCCCCGTCGCCCAGGCGGCCAAGCCCCGGCGGGTGGAGATCCAGAGCGGCCGTCCCCACCAGCAGGCCATCGAGGCCAACGCCACCGCGGCGGCCTGATCGACGCGGAGCGAGCGACCATGGCACTTCCGGTCCGACGACAGTCGAGCGGCGACCTCCCCTCGACCGAACCCTGGTCGGAGCTGCAGCGGCTGACCTCGCAGCTGCAGTCGTTGATCGGGCGGTGGGACGACTTGGTCCCCTCCGTCGCCGGCGCCTTCACGCCCCTCGCCGACATCGAGGAGACGGATGACGCCTACCTGATCGAGCTGGACCTGGCGGGCGTGAAGAAGGACCACGTCGAGGTGGAGGTCGCGGGGCGGCGGATCACCGTCTCCGGCGAGCGCACCGAGCGCCAGCGCGTGGGCATCCTGCGCCGGCGCACCCGGAGCGTGGGACGGTTCCACTACGAGGTCACCCTGCCCGGCGAGGTCGACGAGGAGGCGGTCGAGGCCGGCATGGACGCGGGCGTCCTCACCGTGCGAGTGCCCAAGGCGGCCCGCGACCGGAGGCGGCGGATCCCGGTCAGCTGACGGCGGGGACCTGCCCCGAGAAGCGGGGCCCCCTCCGGCGCCGCTTCTCCGCGTCCGGGCCGTGTGCTTACATCGGGGGACCCACGTCGACTGGCCGAGGGGGAGGATGGCCCCGAGCGACGCTGCCGCCGTCGAAGACTCCCGGATCCTCTCGTTCCGCCGGCGCATCGACAACCTGTCCCTGGCACCGCTGTGGGAGCACGCCCGGGAGCTGTTGCCGCCCGAGCCCCGGCCCTCGGCGGTGCCGTTCGTGTGGGGCTACGAGGCGGTGCGGTCGGCCCTGGACGAGGCCAGCGCCACCATGACCACCGAGGACGCCGAGCGGCGGGTCCTCCTCCTCCGCAACCCGGGCCTCGACCCGCTCCTCGCCACCACGCCGACCCTGCTGGCCGGCGTCCAGATGCTGCTACCCGGCGAGGTGGCCCTGGCCCACCGGCACACCGCGGCGGCGGTGCGGTTCGTCGTCGAGGGCACCGGCGCCTACACGGTCACCGACGGAGAGCGCACGCAGATGGCGCCGGGCGACCTGGTGATGACCCCGAGCTGGACCTGGCACGACCACGAGAACGAAGGGGCCGAGCCCGTCCTGTGGCTCGACGGGCTGGACGTGCCGTTGGTGCGGGCGCTGGAGACGGGCTTCTTCGAGCTGCACCCTCAGCCCCGCCAGCCCGTGACCAAGCCCGTCGACGACTCCAAGCGCCGGTTCGTGCACGCCACTCTCCTGCCTCGGGGCGGCCACCCCTCGGCCTCCACGCCGGTCGTGAGCTACCCGTGGGCGGTCACCGAGCGGGCCCTTCTCGCCGGGGCCGACGATCCGGCCCTCCGGAGCACCATGGTCACCCTCGACTACGTCAACCCGCTCAGCGGCGGAGCGGTGACGCCGACCCTCGGCTGCCGGGCCCACCTGCTGCGCCCCGGAGGGACGACTCTTCCTCGGCGGGAGACCTCGAGCAGCATCTTCCACGTCGTGCGGGGAGCAGGGACGTCGATCGTCGACGGCACCGCGCTGGCGTGGTCGGAGAAGGACGTGTTCGCCGTCCCCGGGTGGGCCGAGGTCGCCCACACCAACGCCTCCCCGAGCGAGCCCGCCCTGCTGTTCTCCCTCACCGACGAGCCCGCCATCCGGGCGCTCGGCATGTACCGCTCGGCCGGCGCGCCCGCTTGCTGATCGGCTGCCTCCGGGGCCGGCCGGTCGCGGTGGACGACGGGACGGCGTACGACCTGTCCGACCTCCTGGGCGAGCCGCGGGCGGCGCCGGGCGCCGGCCGCATGCTGCAGATGGCCCAGGACTGGCCTCGGCTGCAGGTCGCCCTCGCCCCCGGTGGTCTGGGGGACCTTCCCGTCGTCGAAGGCGCGCCTGGCGGCGGCTGGGACCCGCCGATGCCGCGCCCGCCCAAGGTCGTGGGCGCGGCGCTCAACTACCGGGCCCACGCCGAGGAGATGCGGGCCGGCCCGACCGTCGAGAGCGGCGGGCTCTTCCTGAAGGCGAGCTCGTCGGTGGTGGGGCCGGGCGCGACGGTCCTGCTCCCGTTCGCCGACCGCCGCACCGACCAGGAGGCGGAGCTCGGCGTGGTGATCGGGCGGACGGCCCGCGGCGTGGCCGCCGCCGACGCCCTCGACCACGTGCTCGGGTACACGTGCCTCCTCGACATCAGTTTGCGGGGCGAGGGCGACCGATCGATCCGGAAGTCGTTCGACACCTTCACGCCGCTCGGGCCGTTCGTCGCCACCCCCGAGACGGTCGGCGACCCGGGGGCGCTGCACCTCCGCTGCTGGGTCGGCGACGAGCTGCGCCAGGACGCGCCGACCTCCGAGCTCCTGCGCAGCGTCCCCGAGCTGATCGCCGAGATCTCGGCCGCCATGACCCTCGAGCCCGGCGACGTCATCGCCACCGGGACGCCCGCCGGCGTGGGCCCGCTCGCCCCGGGCGACCGCATCGTCGTCGAGATCGAGCGGGTCGGCCGCCTCGAGGTGGGCGTCGAAGCCGGGTACCAGCGATGAGCACGGCGGTCGCCCTCGACGAGCCGCTGGTGGACAGCGCCCCGCTGGCCCGTGCGTTGGCGTCCACCCTGTGCGCCGACTGCGCCTGGTACCACGGCACCTGGCAGTACCTCCGGCTCCTGGGTCTCGCCGCCGACCCCGCACGCCACCGGCACTTCTTCGCCGAGGTCCTGGGATCGCTGGCCCGGGAGGGACGTCACCCCAGCGTCCTCGTCACCGGCACGGCCGACTACTCGATGCCGGCCCACGTCGTGGCTGCCTACGGCGAGGCCGCCGCGCTCGACCTGGCCGTCGTCGACCGGTGCGCCACCCCGGTCGTGCTGTCCGCTTGGTTCGCCGGCCTGCGTGGGATGCCCCTGCGCACGTTCGTCTCCGACGTGATCGACCTGGCGGCCCCACCCCCGTTCGACGTGGTGTGCACCCACTCGTTCATCTCCCAGTTCCCCCCGCCGAAGCGCCCGGCCCTCGTCGCCCGCTGGCGGGAGCTGCTCCGCCCCGGCGGCCAGGCGGTGACCACCACCCGCGTCAGCCCGCCGGGGACACCCGCGGTCGTACGGTTCACGCCGGCCCAGACCGCCGCCTTCGCCGAGCGTGCCCTCGCCCAGGCAGCCCGCCTCGGTGCCGCCCTCGACCTGGAGCCGCCGGCGGTGGCGGAGCGGGCCCGCCGCTACGCCCAGAGCATCGCCGTGCACACCGTCACGTCGGCCGACGAGATCGTGCGGCTTCTCGAAGAAGGGGGGCTGCAGGTGGAGCATCTGGAGGTGCGCGAGGTCGACGGACCGGTGACGAGCGGCACCTGGGGCCCGAGCACGAGCCAGAGCGCCCGCTACGCCGAGATCGTCGCCTGCCGTGGGTGAAGCGCGGGAGGCCAGCGCCTCGCTCGCCGCGCTCATCGCCGCCAACGCCCCACTCTGGGCCGCGGAGGCGGAGGTCTTCCGCACCTACTGGGACTGGCCCCGCCGCAGCCGGGCCGGCGACCTGCGGTGGCTGGCCCGGCAGTGCTACAAGGAGCTCTTCGACGGGTTCGTCCCCCGGCTCCGGGAGCTCCGGGCCGGCTTCCCCGCCCTCGACGGGCCCACGCCCCGCTGGGCGCTGCTCGAGACGGCCAAGGGCGCCTCCGACGAGCTGGCCCACTACTGCGTCTTCGCCGACGCCTACGACGCCATCCGGGTCGGCGAGCCCCGGCTGACCCTGGCCCGCCTCGAGGAGGCGGGGAACTGGCCGGAGAACGCCGCCCTGGGAGCCCTGCGGGCCCGGCACCGCCGCCACCACGGCGAGCTGGGCCGGCGGGCGCAGGCCTTCACCGAGGGCGGGTACTGCACCCTCTACGCCGAGGGCATGCGCCTGTCGGGCAGGGGAGGCGCCGACGACGTCATCGCCGCCGCCTGCGCCCGGGTCTACGACGACGAGTGGGACCACATGCTCGCCGGCATCGCCGGCCTCGACGACCTCCACCTGGACGCCGGGGCGTGGGCCCTCCTCACCGACATGACCGTCGCCCAGATGAGGCTCCGGGTGCGGATGCGCAACGCCCAGTTCGGGCGACCGCTCTCCGACGCCCGCCTCACCGAGATCGACGCCGGCGAGGTCGAGCCCCTCCCCTTCGACTGGCGCCGGGCCGGGTTGCGGCCCCCGGGGGCGGCGGCCGGACGGACGCCTTGATCCCCCGGTCGGCGGTCAGCGGCATCCGCTGGCCGGCCGTGCCGAACCACGCCGCCGCCCGCCTGCTGGCCGTCTACCACCAGCTGGAATGGAGCGAGTGGCTGTCGCCGGCAGAGCTCGAGCGCCTGCAGCTGTCGGCGCTGGGCCGCCTGCTGCAGCACGCCACCCGCACCGTGCCGCACTACCGGGAGCGGCCCGAGTACGCCGAGGTGGCGGCGTCCCCCCTCACGCCCGACAGCTGGCGGCGGCTGCCCGTCCTCACCCGGGCCGAGCTGCAGGACGCGGGCTCGTCGCTCCGGAGCGAGAGCGTCCCCACCGACCACCTTCCCCTCAACGAGACGGTGACCTCCGGGTCGACCGGGAGGCCGGTGCGGGCGGTGACCACGGCGGTGACCCACCTCTTCTGGATGGCGCTGACGCTCCGCGAGCAGCTGTGGCACGGCCGGGACCTGACGGCCACGCTGGCCGCCATACGGACGCCTCCGCCGGGAGGCATCCCCGCCGGAGGAGCCCGGCTGGCCGGATGGGGGGCGGCCGTCGACCTGGTCTACGAGACGGGCCCGTGCGCCCTGTTCAGCGTGCAGCAGGACGTGGGCCGCCAGGCGGAGTGGCTGGCCGCCGTCGACCCCGAGTACCTCCTCAGCCTGCCGTCGAACCTGGTGGCGCTCGCCCGCCACTTCGGGGGGACGGGAGCGCGCCTGTCCAAGCTCCGGCAGGTGTGCAGCTACGGCGAGGCGCTCGGACCGCACGTGCGGGACACCTGCCGGGACGCATTTGGCGTGGAGCTCGTCGACATGTACAGCAGCCAGGAGGTGGGGTACCTGGCCCTCCAGTGCCCGGCGACCGAGCAGTACCACGTGCAGTCGGAGGCCGTGCGGGTCGACGTGCTCGACGACGACGGTGATCCCTGTCGTCCGGGCGACATCGGCCGGGTCGTCGTCACCCCGCTGCACAACCTGGCCATGCCCCTCGTGCGCTACGACCTGGGGGACTACGCCGAGGTGGGGGCGACGTGCGGCTGCGGGCGGGGCCTACCCGTGCTCACCCGCATCGTGGGACGGCAACGCAACATGCTGACCCTGCCCACCGGAGAGCAGGTGTGGCCGTTGTTCGGCGCCCGGGCATGGGCCCACATCGACGCCGTGCGCCAGCTGCAGGTGGTCCAGCACGACCTCGACCACCTCGAGGCGAGGGTCGTCGGGCCCCGGCCCCTGACCCCCGACGAGGAGGCCGAGCTGACCGCCGTCCTCCACCAGCGGCTCTCCTATCCCTTCCGCCTGTCGTTCACCTATCTCGACCGCATCGACCGCGAGAAGGGCCTCAAGTTCGAAGACTTCGTCTCGCTCGTCTGAAAGGGGGCGGGCGGGCGGGGCTAGGGTCCCTGCCCTGCGCAAGCTGGTCCTCCTCCTCGCCGTGGGCGCGCTCTTGGTGGCCGCCGACGTCGCCGCCCGCAGGGCCGTGGAGGGGCAGCTCGAGGACAACATCCGCCGGGAGGTGCCCACCGCCGACCGGGTCCGCGTCCACCTCGACTCGTTCCCGTTCCTCGGGCGCCTGGCCCTGTCGGGGCGGGTGCCGCAGATACGGGCGTCGGTGGACGACGTCCAGGTGTCCCAGCTGCGGTTCAGCCGCGTCGGCGTGGAGCTGCGCAACGTGAAGGTCGACCGCAGCCGCCTGGTCGCCGACCGCCGGCTCGACCTCGACACCATCGACCGGGGGATGGCGGTGGCCGAGCTGAGCCAGGGGGCACTGCGCCAGGCGCTGGGAGGACTCCCGGTCGTCCTGGAGGACGGGAGGATCGGCGTCACCGTACGCGGCGTCTCGCTGACGGTCGAGGCGAGCATCCGCGACGGCGTCCTCCGGCTGTCGGCCGGCCGCCTGTCGATCCCACCGATCACCATCCCCAAGCTCCCGCTCCTGCCGTGCGTCACCGACGCCGAGGCGGGGCCGGGGGTGCTGCGCCTCTCCTGCCGGGTGAACGAGGTGCCCCAGGAGCTGCTCCGTCGGGTCAACACCGAGCTGTCCCGGTAGCGTCGCCCTCTCAGCCGGCGGCGGCGGGGTCGACGAGCCAGACGATGCGCGGGGCGCGCACGTGGGTCGCGGGCAGCCCCGGCTCGCCCCGGCAGACGCCGGCGAAGGCCTCCCGCTTCTCCTCGCCCGACACGGTGAAGACGACCAGGCGCGCGCGGGCGATGCCGGCGTAGGTGAGGGTCATACGGGGGTGGGGGTTGTTGCCCAACGGGTCGCCGTTCATCACCACCAGCCGGCCGGGGTCGGCGTCGAGGGCGGGCGAGCCGGGGAAGAGGGAGGCGGTGTGCCCGTCCGGCCCCAGGCCCAGGTGCACGAGGTCGAGGTGGCCGGCCTGGGCCACCCGCTGCTGGTAGGGGTCGGCACCGTCGTCGCAGCGCATGGGGAAGACGGCGTTGGCCGCCCCCACCCGCTCGAGCAGGGCCTCCCGTCCCAGCCGCTCGTTGGAGGCCGGGTCGTCGGGGGGGACGCAGCGCTCGTCGCCCCAGTAGACGTCGACCTGCCACCAGTCGATGCGGTCGGCGGCGTCGGCGGCCAGGCGCTCGTAGCAGCGACGAGCGGTGTCGCCCCCGGAGAGCACCAGCGAGAAGCCCTCCTCGGGGCGCTCGGCGAAGGCGGAGATCACGCGCTCGGAGAACGCCGCGGCGACGTCGTCGACCACCACGATCTCGCCGTGGGGCGCGTCGACCAGCTCGGGCCCGGCAGTCATGAGAGCGCCAGGGCCCCGTCGAGGGCGACGCGGTACGTCTCGTCGCCGGACATGCGGGTGAGGGCGCTGGCGAGGGAGAGGCCGGGCCACTGGCGGCGGATGCGCATGGTCTGCTGCACGCACGGCCCGCCCTCGATGTCGATGCACGACTCGATGACCCGCTCGGCCCCGCGGCGCCCCACGCTGAACCTTCCCGTGCGCCCGTCGCTGACGGCTGTGAGCCGGATGGAGACGTGCTCGGCCCGCTCGAGGGTGACGGCTTCGCGGGGGAGCCCGAGGCGGCGGAGCAGCCAGCCGCCGATGAGGTGGCGGGGGCCGTGGTTCCCGGAGACCTCGACCTTGCGGACCCCGTCGAGAAAGGGGCGGCTGACGCTGCCCTCGAACAGCCCGGCCAGCTGGCTGCGCCAGGGGCCGAGGCGGATCCACGACAGGTCGTTGACCGGCAGGCGGCGGGTGAGGACCGAGATGCGCCGGAGCACGTCGCCCGCCTCGGGCACCGCCCGGCTGTCGACCACCAGGTTGTGGGCGGCGTCGAGCAGGGGGTCGCCGGGGGCGGGGAGGTGGGCGGGGATCCACACCACCACCGGGAGGTCGGGGAGGGTGAACGGCTCCACCACCGAGTCGAGGTGGTACCTGGCCCGGCCCCGGACGTGCAGGACGACGTCCTCGTAGCACATGGCCGTCCCCTGGCGCTCGACGACGTGGACCGACGCCGCCGAGTCGATGCCCTCGTCGTCGCCCTCGTCGCCCACCACCAGCACCACCGTGCGGGAAGGATGGCGGCCGCCCAGGTCGTAGACGACCTCGAGGGCGGCGTCGGCCTCGCGTTGGTCGTCGACCACCGCCACCAGGGTGAGCACGCTGGTGCGCACGGCCGCCCGCACCTCGTGGCGGCGCAGGTCGGACAGCGCCGCCTCGACCTGGCCGACGGTGACGTTCTCCGCCTCCCACGAGCCGATCGTGGTCACGGACTGGTGGGGCATCCTCACGGCTTTCGCCAGCGGCGGCCGTGTTCCTCCAAGAGGCGGTCCGCCTCCGCCGGGCCCCAGCTGCCCGCCTCGTAGCGCGCCAGGGGGACGTCGCCCTCCTCCCACGCCCGCAGCACCGGGTCGCAGATGCGCCACGCCTGCTCGACCTCGTCGGTGCGTATGAACAGGGTGGGATCGCCCACGAGGGCGTCGAGGAGGAGGCGCTCGTAGGCCTCGGGCGTCTCCTCGAGGAAGGCGGCGCCGTAGAAGAAGTCCATCGAGACCGAGCGCACCGTGAAGGCCTGGCCCGGCACCTTGGCCCCGAACCGGAGGGTGATGCCCTCGTCGGGCTGGATGCGCAGGACGAGGAGGTCGGGGTCGAGCCCCTCGGTCTGGCTGGCGGCGAAGGGCAGGTGGGGGACCTCCTTGAACTGCATGGCCACCTCGGTGACCCGCTTGGGCAGGCGCTTGCCGGTACGGACGTAGACGGGCACGCCGGCCCACCGCCAGTTGTCGACCTTGAGGCGCATGGCCACATAGGTCTCGGTGAGGCTGTGGGGGTCGACGCCCTCCTCGTCGCGGTAGCCCGGCACCTCCGCTCCCTGCGCCCATCCCCGGGTGTACTGGGCCCTCACGACCTCGGTGGCCACCTCCTCGGGCGAGAAGATGTCGACCGCCCGTAAGGCCTTGACCTTCTCGTCGCGGATGCCGTTCGGGTCGAAGGTGGCGGGGGGTTCCATGAGGGTCAGGGACAGCACCTGCATGACGTGGTTCTGCACGATGTCGCGCAGGGCGCCGGCCCGCTCGTAGAAGCCGCCCCGGTGCCCCACCCCGAGGGCCTCGGTGACGGTGATCTGGACGTGGTCGACGTAGCGGCGGTTCCACACCGGCTCGAAGATGGCGTTGGCGAAACGGAAGGCCAGGACGTTCTGGACCGTCTCCTTCCCCAGGTAGTGGTCGATCCGGTAGACCTGGGACTCCTCGAAAGCCTCGTGGACCGTGGCATCGAGAGCGGCGGCCGACGCCTCGTCGTGCCCGTAGGGCTTCTCGATCACGATGCGCACGAAGGCGCCCTCGTGCTGCGGGCGGTTGAGGCCGGCCTGTCCGAGCCCGCCGACGATCACCGGGAAGGTGGACGGCGGGGTGGCCAGGTAGTAGAGCCGGTTCCCCGAGGTGCCCCGCTCGCGGTCGAGGTCGTCGAGGGCCCGCTGCAGCAGGGCGTAGGTGGCCTGGTCGCCGTAGTCGCCGGCGACGTAGCGGAAGCCTCCCTGGAAGGCGTCCCACACGTGCTTGGCCTCGTCGCCCCCGCCGCCGCCCTCCTCGACGAGGGTCCGCATGCGCTCGCGGAAGTCCTCGTCGTCCATCGGCGTGCGCCCGACGCCCACGACCGAGAAGCCGGCCGGCAGCAGCCGGCGGAGGGCGAGGCGCTCGATGGCGGGCATGAGCTTGCGGCTGGTGAGGTCGCCGGAGGCCCCGAAGACGACGATGGCCGCCGGAGGGGCGACCCGCTCGAGCGTGGGCTCGAGGAGGGGGTTGTCAGCCGTCATCGCCACCTCCTCGGGGTTCACCGGAGCCGCCCGGCGCTGGGGGCGGCAGATGGTAGGTCATGGGCGGCCGCCGAGCGCCGCTGGATCAGGCGCCGAGCTGGGCGGCCTTGTCCTCCAACGACGTCAGGAGCTCGTCGTAGGACTTGGCGAAGGCGGCGACGCCCTCGTGCTCCAGCGTGCGGCTCACGTCGGCCATGTCGACGCCCACGCGGGCCAGGTCGTCCATCACCCGGGCGGCCTGGTCGAGGTTGGTGTCGACCGTGCGGGCGACGGTGCCGTGGGTCTCGAACGCCTCGAGCGTCACCTCGGGCATGGTGTTGACGCTGTCCGGCCCGATCAGCTCGTCGACGTAGAGGGTGACGGGGTAGGCGGGGTTCTTGGTCGAAGTCGAAGCCCACAGGGGGCGCTGCAGGCGGGCTCCCCGGGCGGCCAGGGCCTCCCAGCGGGGGCCGGCGAACCGCTCCCGGAACAGGGCGTAGGCGAGCTTGGCCTGGGCGACGGCGGCCTTCCCCCGCAGGGCCAGGGCCTCGTCGGTGCCGACAGCCTCCAGCCGGCGGTCGACCTCGGTGTCGACCCGGCTCACGAAGAAGGAGGCCACGCTGTGGACGCCGGAGAGGTCCGCCTCGCACGCCTCCAGCCCCGACAGGTAGGCCTCGATGACCTCGGCGTAGCGGTCGAGGGAGAAGATCAGCGTCACGTTCACGCTGCGGCCGGCGGCGATCACCCGCTGCACGGCGGGGACGCCCTCGGCCGTCCCCGGGATCTTGACCAGCAGGTTGGGCCGGTTGACGCGCTCGTGCAGCCGCAGGGCGTCGGCGACGCTCGCCTCGGTGTCCGCCGCCAGGGCGGGGGAGAGCTCCAGCGAGACGAAGCCGTCGCCGCCCTCGCTGATGTCGTAGAGCGGCCGCAGCAGCTCGAGGGCGCGGGCGACGTCGGACGTGGTGAGGTCCCAGTAGGCGTCCTCGACCGTCTCGTGGCGCCGGACCAACGACTCGAACTGGTCGTCGTAGTCGTTCCCGGCGCTGATGGCCTTCTGGAAGATCGTCGGGTTGGACGTGATGCCCCGGATGCCCCGCTCGATCAGGCGCTCGAGCTCGCCGCTGGTGAGGGAGCTCCGGCGGAGGTTGTCGAGCCAAGGGCTCTGGCCGCATTCGGCGTAGAGGCGCTGCAGCTTCGTCATCGGGGCCCCCTCTCTGCCGGGGCTCATCCTAGCTGGCGGCTTCGCCGCCCCGGGTGGGCGTCAGTTGGTCGACAGCAGCACGACAGACGCGGTGAAGCCGTGCAGGAAGTTGCGCCCGCCGATCGGGCCGATCTCGCCGGCGCAGAACATCCCGGCGAGGGGAGCCCCGCCCAGCTCCTCGGAGACCACGCCGGCGTCGTGGTCGGGCGTCCCGAACAGCCGCACGCCCCGGCCGTTGCAGGTGAAGAGCAGGGCGGCGTCGGCCGAGCGGCCGCCCACCAGCTGGCGGAGGTCCTCGTCGGCCGACCGGGCGTCGCGCACCTGGAACTGGGTGGTGGAGCCCACGTCGACGAAGTCGCCGACGGCGATGGCGCCGTCGTTGGGGTCGGCTCCCACCACCGTGCGGACGAGGAAGTCCCCCCGCTCGAACTCGGCCTTGCCCTCGTCGATCACCCGCCCCAGCTGCACCAGCTCCGACATCAGCCGCCGGTCCTCCTCCGACAGGGTGCCGGCCACCTCCTGCAGGCGCTCCAGCGCCGGGCGCCCGGCCAGCTCGTAGACGATGTTGGCCTCCGCCCGGGTCACGACGAAGGGGGCGCCCACCGGCCGACACCCCTGGGAGACCACGGTGGCGACCCGCACCGACGGGCCGAGGAAGGCGGCGACCGCCCCACCGCTCACCACCCGGTCGTCGATGACGAGGCGGTTCCCCCCGGGCGCGTTGGCGGCGGAGGCGAGCCCACCCACGACGGGCAGCCCGGGGCGGTCCTCGGCCAGGCGGTCGAGCACCGCGTCGGCGGGGAAGGAGAACGGATCGGCCAGCAGCAGCATGGCGGTGGCGTCGTCGGGGACGGCGTCGGGCCACCCCGTCACCGTCTGCCCGTCGGGGGTGCGGGAGACGGTCAGCTGGAACGGCGTCACCGGGCCGGTGCGGCCGGCCCAGAGCGAGACGGCCGGTGCCCGTTCGACCTCCTTGCCGCCGCCGATCACCGAGATGGCGGCACACCCCAGCAGGGCGCCGGGGCGGAGGGTCGCCCGCACCGTCTTGGCCATGTCGGCGAGGGCCTCGAGGTGGGGCGGGGTCACGAACAGCAGCGCCAGATCGGGGGGTCGCTCGGCCGCTTCGGGGAGGCCCTCGAGCACCTGGCCCACCACCTCGCCGACGGCGGTGGCGGCGTCCGGGTGCCGGGACAGGCCGGCGGCGAAGGCCGACGCCGACGCGCTCATTCGGCGGGGAGGAGGGTCAGGGGGACGGCGACCTCGTGGCCACCGTCGAGGCGGCACCGGGCCTCGATCGTCCCGTAGTCCTCGTAGGTGAGGTCCCCCTTGACGAGGAGGCGGCCGAACTTGCCGGGGACGACGTTGGCCGGCTGGACGTTGCGGGCCACCTGGTTGCCGGCACCGTCCACGAACTCCACCTCGAGGGTGCCGGCGCCGCTCTCGTCGGGGCGGCACCGCACGAGCACGACGAGGTGGGGCGAGATGGTCACCGGCGGCGACGAGGGAGCGGCGAGGGAGAACATGACCCCTGTGAGGTCGATGCGGGTCGAGGGGCCCGCCGCCTGGCGCTGGCCGATCCCTTCCACGAACAGGGCGGCGAGGATGTCCATGCCTCGACGCTACTCCCCGCCACCGCGGCGCCCGGGAGACGGGACCGTTGGTCGGCGCCCCGATGCAGCCGTAGGATGGGGCCGACCAGGCGGACCCGACCGCCCAACCGCCGGCGAAGAGAGGCAGCGCCCCATGACAGACGGGACCAACGACCACGAGCGGTGGCAGGAGATCGGCCAGCAGCTGCGGGTGGACGCCGTGCGCTGCTCGGGCAAGGCAGGCTCGGGCCATCCCACGTCGTCGATGTCGGCGGCCGACCTCATGGCCGTGCTGGTGGACAAGTACCTCCACTACGACTG
>DATACM010000142.1:0-5626 GCA_036259055.1 Acidimicrobiales bacterium
GACCGCCCGGGCCCGTGGCCGGGCGGTCGCAAGCGCCCGCTGACGCCCGCCGTCGCCGGGGGGCCGCGCCGACGGGCTGTCGTCGCCCCCTCCTACGATGAGAGCATGGGCGCGCAGCCGGGTTGGAGGCCGCTGACCCGGCCCGCCCGACCGCGGCTGGGCCGGACGCCGTTCGCCCGCCTCGCCCTCACCCACGTCCTCTCCACCGCGGGCGACACCTTGGTCACCATGGCCCTGGCGGGCTCGCTGTTCTTCTCGATCTCACCGAGCGCGGCGAAGGGCCGGGTCGCCCTCTACCTGCTCCTGACCATGGCACCGTTCGCCGTGGTCGCGCCGCTGATCGGCCCCGCCCTCGACCGCAGCCGGGGCGGGCGGCGGACGATGGTCATCGCCACCAACGCCGGGCGGGCGGTGCTCTGCGTCTTCATGGCCCGCCACCTGAACAGCCTGCTGCTGTTCCCCGAGGCCTTCCTCATCCTCGTCCTGTCGAAGGGCTATTCGGTCACCAAGAGCGCTCTGGTCCCGGCCACCGTCGGCGGCGAAGGGGAGCTGGTCGAGGCCAACTCGCGGCTGTCGGTGATCGCGGTCGTGGCGGGGTTCGTCGCCGCCATCCCTGGCGCCGCCGTGCTCAAGATCGGCTTCCTCGGAGCTCCCTGGGTGGTGTGGCTGGCCGCCGTCGTCTTCGCCGCCGGAGCGGTGGCCGGCTTCCGCCTCGTGCGCCCGCCGGAGTCCGCCAGCCCGCTGTCGACGATCGAGAAGGCCGAGCTGCACGCTCCCAGCATCCGCCTCGGGGTGACGGCCATGGCCGTGCTACGGGGGGTCGTGGGGTTCCTCGTCTTCCTGACCGCCTTCGCCCTGCGGCGGGGCAACGCCCCGGCGTGGTGGTTCGGCGTGGTGCTGGCGGCGAGCATGGTGGGGTCCTTCCTGGGCGCGGCGGTGGCCCCGTTCCTCCGCCGGCGCTTCCCCGAAGAGCGCATCCTCGCCGGCTCGCTCCTCATGGTGGCCATGGTGGGAGCGGGCTCCGCCCGGTTCGGCGGGCGCCCGGCCATCGCCGTGCTCGCGGGCATGGTCGGGGTCGGCGCCGGCGCGGGCAAGCTGGCGTTCGACAGCATCGTCCAGCGCGACGCGCCCGACGCCGTCCGCGGGAGGACGTTCGCCCGTTTCGAGACCCGCTTCCAGCTGGTGTGGGTGGCAGGGGCGGCGATCCCAGTCATCCTTCCCATCCCCAGCCGGGCGGGAATGCTCGTCATCTCCCTCGCCACCGCCACCGCTTTCGTCCTCTACGCCGGCGGCCTGTCGGCGGCGCGCCACCGGGCGGCCTCCGCCCCTGACGAATTGGGTGACCAAAGTGGCTCGAAACCAGCCACTTTCGGGGGCCAGAACCCCCCGCCCTAGTCCTCGGGAAGGTCGATCCTCGCCAGCCAGAGCCCGGGGGCGTCGACCTCGGCGGGCGTGGGGAGCTCCCGCTCCGACTGCCACAGGCGGCGCAGGCCCTCCTCGCCCGCCCGCTCGACGACCCCGTCGACGAACGCCGCGCCCCGCTCGTACTGGGACCGCTCGAGGGCCAAGCCAATGAGCCGGCCGGCGAACTTCTCCCCCTCCGACGCCTCCCCGCGCCGCCGGTTCGTCGCCTCGGTGACGCGCTGGTAGGAGGTCACCAGCCGGTGCCCCACCGCGTCCAGCACGTGGTCGACGTAGCCGACGGCCACCGCCAGCAGGTCGGCCAGGCGGGCCAGCACCTCGCGCTGGGCGTCGGTCTGAACCGCCCCCAACAGGGTCTCGGGGTTTCCCAAGAGCCGCCGGAGGGCGTCGGGGTCGCTGGGGTCGAGCTCTCCGACGCTGCGCTCGACGGCTTCGGGGTTGACCTCGAAGCGGCTCACGTAGTCCTCGAGGAGGCCGTGGAGACGGGACCGCACGTGCGGCCGCCCGAGCACCGCGTGGTAGGCCACCTCCCGCAGGCAGACCCACATGCGGACGTCGGCGGGAGGAAGGTCCCACTCCTTCCCGAAGGCGTCGATGTTGGCCGGCACCACGAGGAGCTGGTCGGCGGGAGGGCGGGGGAGCAGCTGGTCGTACTGTCCCAACGACCGCCGCGCCAGGTTTCCGATCATGTACCCCGACTGCACGCCGAGGAGGACGGGGACGAGGAGCTTGCCCAGGTCGCCGAGGAGCTCGGTGGCGGGATCCTCGGCGACCTCGTCGGTGGCCGAGTCGGCCAACGACCGGGCCAGGCGCTCGAGGAAGGGCCGGTACGCCTCGATACTGTGCAGCGCCCAGTCGCCACGGGTGACGGGCAGGACGGTGAGCACGCCTCCGGCGAGCGAGGTGGACAGGCCGGTGGCCTCGTTCACGTGCATGTCGGCGACGCGGAGCAGTTCCTCCAGACGAAGCCGCTCGAGGGGATCGACGTTGGGCTCGGGCGTCCCCTCGGTGGCGGTCCACTGCGCGGTCTGACGGGCCACGTCCCAGTTCACCGGGCCCGAACCTGCGAACCAGCGAGCGAGGTCGCCGAACATCGGCCAACCCTCGAAGGGGTTGCGCCCTTCCGGAGGGTCGCTGCTCATCCCGGCATCGTACGCCCGCCCAGGCGGATCGGGGCCTCGTGGGGGCGTGTGGTCAGGGCGACGCCGGCCGCTCGGCAAGGGTCACGGCCATGGTGCGGTGCTGGCGGTCGCGCACGACCTCGAGGGTGACCGTCTGACCCGGTGCTCGGCCGCGTAGGGCCACGACCAGCTCGCCCATGGACTTCACTTGGTGACCGTCGACGGCGACCACCACGTCACGCGCCGCCAGCCCGCCTTGCTCGGCCGGGCTCCCCCCCTTGACCTGGCCGACCATCGCCCCGCCCTCGAGGTGGAGCTCCTCGGCCAGGGCCCCGTCGAGATCGGTGCCCTCGATGCCCAGCCACACGTGCACGACCCGGCCGGTGCGGATGAGCTCGTCGGCCACCGACCGGGCCACCTCGATGGGCGTGGCGAACCCCACGCCGTCGACGCCGCCTTCGGTCGACGCCACCGCCGTCGTGATGCCGATCACCGCCCCGTCGGCGTCGAGGAGGGCCCCGCCCGAGGACCCGGGGACGATGGTGGCGTCGGTCTGGATGAGGTCGACGAGCGTGCGGCTGCTCCCCCGCGGCCGGATCTCGCGGTGCAGCCCGCTCACGACGCCGACGGTCACCGAGGGCCCACCGGCCAGCCCGAGAGGGGATCCGATGGCGATGGCGGTCTGGCCGACGCGGAGGTCGAGGGCGGAGCCGAGGGTGGCGACGGGGAAGGGCCCTCCGTCCACCTTGACGACCGCGGTGTCGGTGTCGGGGTCGGTGCCGATCAGGCGGGCCGGGAGCTCCCGGCCGTTGGCCATCACCACCCTGATCGAGGTGGCGCCCTCGACGACGTGGGCGTTGGTGAGCACGTGACCGTCGCTGCGGAAGAAGACTCCCGACCCGGTCCCCGGCTGGTCGCCGAGCTGCGTCTTGAGCTGGGCGATGGCCGGTCGCACGCGCTCGGCGATGTCGACGACGGCGGACGGCGCGCCGTCGGAGGCGGTGCGGGGGCGCACGAGCTGCCGCTCTATGGCGGTGGTCGGCGACGGCGCCCGCTCCCGCCGATCGAACGCCACGATCAAGCCGGTCGAGAGGAGGCTGGCGCCGAGGGCGGAGACTGCCGCCACCAGCCACAGCGAGGTCCCGGCGCTGGTACGCCGGCCGGCGGGGGAGGGGGAGGGCAGCTCCGAGGGATGGCGCCATAGCCGGTCGTCGGGGGCGGGAGGCTCTCGGAACGGCGAGGGTTCGTCCTCGGGATCGACGAACTCCATGGGAGGCCAGGTTACCGGCGGCCCTTCTGGATTCCCTTTCAGGGCTGCGGTTTTGGTCAGCGGGGGCCGTCCGACGATTGCTGGTTGGCGCGGTGGTCGCCGGTACCATTGGCGGGTGGTGCTGCGCAACACCTCGGCCGACGATTGGGTCGCGCTGGGCGACGAGCCCCTTCCCGTGGCCACCGCCCTGGAGTGGGCGGTGCGGCCCGATTGCGGCGCCGTGGTGCTGTTCACCGGCACGGTCCGCGACCACGCCGAGGGCCGGAGCAACGTGACCGCCCTCGAGTACGAGGCCTACGACGAGGAGGCGGTGCCCCGCATGGCGGGGATCGTGGCCGAGGCCCGCCGGCGCTGGCCGGCGCTCGGACGGGTCGCCCTCCTCCACCGCACCGGCCGCCTCACCGTCACCGAGGCGTCAGTCGTCGTCGTGGCGTCTGCTCCGCACCGCGCCGAGGCCTTCGCCGCCGCCCGGTGGTGCATCGACACCCTCAAGGGCACCGTCCCGATCTGGAAGCGAGAGACGTGGGACGGCGGGGACGATTGGTCGACCTGTGCCCACCCGGTGGCCCAAGTGGCCGAGGTCCCTGAGGTCCCTGAGGTTTCGGTGTGAGCAACCTGGCGTATCTCGGGATCGCCGTCGTCATCAGCCTCATCGGCTTCCTGGTGCTGTGGCTGCGGCACCGCCGCCCGCGGTCGATGGAGCACAGCATGCGGGCGTTCACGAGGGAGCTCGACGCCTTGGCGCCCAGCGACAACGCCGCGCCCAAGAGGACGACGCGCGCACGCGACGACGGCAGGAGCCGACGCCCTGGCTAGGGACCTGGCCATCGACCTGGGCACGGCCAACACGCTGGTCTACGCCAAGAGCCGAGGGATCGTCCTCAACGAGCCGACGGTGATCGCCCTCAACGTCCAGACCCAGGACGTGCTGGCGATGGGCCACCAGGCCTGGCACATGATCGGCCGCACCCCGGGCTACATCCAGGCGGTGCGTCCCCTGCGCAAGGGCGCCATCACCGACTTCGACATCACCCAGCGGATGATCCGTCTGCTCCTGCAGCGGGCCGGGCTGTCGCGCTTCCAGCGGCCCCGTGTGCTGCTGTGCGTGCCCTCGGCGATCACCGAGGTCGAGCGGCGGGCGGTCAAGGAGGCGGCCCGCCAGGCGGGGGCGGCCGACGCCCAGCTGGTCGCCCAGCCCATGGCTGCCGCCATCGGCGCCGGGCTGCCCGTGCACGAGCCCCTGGGCAACATGGTGGTCGACATCGGTGGAGGCACCACCGAGACGGCGATGATCTCGCTTGGCGGCATCGTCGCCCTCCAGGCCATCCGCGTCGGGTCGTTCGACATCGACGCCGCCCTGCAGGCCTACGTTCGCCGGGAGTACGGGATGGCCATCGGGGAGCGGACGGCCGAGGAGATCAAGCTGGCCATCGGCTCCGCCTATCCGGTGAACGACGACGTCAAAGCCGAGGTGCGGGGCCGCGACCTCATGTCCGGCCTGCCCAAGACCGCCATCCTGTCCCCCGGCGAGGTGCGGGAGGCGATCGACGAACAGGTGCGGGCCATCGTCGACTCCGTGATCAACTGCTTGGGCTTCGCCCCTCCTGAGCTGGCCCAGGACCTCATCATCCAGGGCATCCACCTGGTGGGCGGGGGCGGCCTGCTTCGGGGGATCGACCGTCGCCTGGCCGAGGAGACGGCGTTGCCCGTTCACCTCGTCGACGCCCCCCTCGAGTGCGTCGTCCTGGGCGCGGGCAAGTGCCTGGAGGCCTTCGAGTCCCTCAAGGTCCTCTTCATGGGGGCCGAGAGGTAG
>DATACM010000143.1:0-1975 GCA_036259055.1 Acidimicrobiales bacterium
CGGCGGCGGGGCCAACCTCAAGCTTCAATGGGGCCACGGCCTTGCAGCCGTGGAAACAGAGGGCGTGGTCATCGGCGGCGGGGCCAACCTCAAGCTTCAATGGGGCCACGGCCTTGCAGCCGTGGAAACCGCCGGAAAGCCTGCCTGAACCGCCCCGGGTTTCGTAGAGACCCGGACTATTGGGAACTCGCCAGCGAGGCCGGCGCTGCCTGATGATAGGCCGCCTCGAACTCGGCCGGGGTGATCATGCCCAGCTCGCCGTGCAGGCGGCGGTGGTTGAACCAGTCGACGTACTCGAGGGTGGCGTGCTCCACGTCCTCCAGTCCCCGCCAGGGACCGCGGTGGCGGATCAGCTCGGCCTTGTACAGGCCGTTGAAGGATTCGGCCAGGGCGTTGTCGTAGCTGTCGCCCCGCGAGCCGACCGAGGGCACCGCGCCGGCCTGGGCGAGGCGCTCGGTGTAGCGGATCGCCAGGTACTGGACGCCGCGGTCGCTGTGGTGGATCAGCCCCTTTCAGGGGGTAGCTCGCCGCCTCCAGAGCGCCATCTCCAGCGCGTCCAGCGCCAGGTCGGTTCGCAGCGAGCGCGCGGCCTGCCAGCCGACGACGAAGCGGGAGCAGACGTCGACCACGAACGCGACGTAGACCCAGCCGCTGTGCGTCTTGACGTAGGTCAGGTCGGCGACCCACAGGCGGTTCGGGGCCGGCGCGCGGAACTGCCGGGCGACCAGGTCCAGCGGTCGGCTGCTGGCCTCGTCGCTCACGGTGGTCCGAACGTGGGCCTTGCCGCGGACGACGCCCCGGATCCCGAGGCCGCGCATGAGCCGCTCGACGGTGCAGCGCGCGACCGACGTCCCCTCCCGCCTGAGCTGGGCCCAGACCTTGTCGGCGCCGTAGACGCAGCGGTGCTCCTCCCACACTCGCCGGATGGCGACCCCGAGCGCCTCGTCCCGCCGCCGCCGGGCGGACGGTGGCCGGCGGATCGCGGCGTAGTAGCTGCTCGGGGCGACCTGCAGCACCCGACAGATCGGCTCGACTCCCCAGCGGGCCCGGTGCTCGGCGATGAACCTCACGGCTTCGGCAAGCGCGGGTCGAGCTCCCGCGCGAAGAAAGCCGAGGCCGCCTTCAGGATCTCGTTGGCCCGCCGCAGCTCGCGGTTCTCCCGCTCCAGCTCGCGGATGCGCTCCCGTTCGGTGCTGGTGACGCCGGGCCGCTGGTGGCGGTCGACCTCCTCCCGCCGCAGCCACAGCCGCAAGGTCTCCGGGGTCATCCCGAGCTTGGCGGCCACCGACTGGATCGCCGCCCACTCCGTGGGGTGCTCCCCGCGGTGCTCGCGCACCAGCCGCATCGCCCGCTCCCGCAGTTCGGGGGGGTACCGTGTCGGTCGTGTCATGGCTCCATCCTCTCAAAGATCGGAGCCTCCACTCTACCCGGGGCGGTTCAGACCTTTCTCAGCCGCCGGGCGGACGGTGGCCGGCGGATCGCGGCGTAGTAGCTGCTCGGGGCGATCTGCAGCACCCGGCAGATCGGCTCGACCCCCCAGCGGCCCCGATGCTCGGCGATGAGCCTCACGGCTTGGGCAAGCGCGGGTCGAGCTCCCGCGCGAAGAAAGCCGAGGCGGCCTTCAAGATCTCGTTGGTCCGCCGCAGCTCCCGATTCTCCCGCTCCAGCTCGCGGATGCGCTCGCGCTCCTGGCTGGTGACGCCCGGCCGCTGGTGGCGATCGACCTCATCCCGCCGCAGCCACAGCCGCAACGTCTCCGGGGTCATCCCGAGCTTGGCGGCCACCGACTGGATCGCCGCCCACTCTGTGGGGTGCTCCCCGCGGTGCTCGCGCACCAGCCGCATCGCCCGCTCCCGCAGCTCCGGCGGGTACCGTGTCGCTCGTGTCATGGCTCCATCCTCTCAAAGACTGGAGCCTCCACTCTACCCGGGGCGGTTCATCGAACTCGGACGATTCAAGCACCGGGTCCAAGTGG
>DATACM010000144.1:0-4818 GCA_036259055.1 Acidimicrobiales bacterium
CGACGATGAGCAAATCCGGCCACTCCCGCCGGACGAACCGCCACCGTTGGTCGCTCAAGGCCAGCCGAACGACGTACTCAAACGCGAAAGCGGCCCAGATGAACCAGTCGGCGGCCGCGAAGGTGACGTCCAGCCCCAGAGGGAGGTCCACCAGGAGCGGGATGATGAGGAGCGGCACCATGACCAAGGCCAGGATGAGGAGAGGCAACTCGACCGCTCGCTCGAAGCGTTCAAGCGCCGCCTGTCGTTCTTGAGGCTTCACGACAGGATCATGGCCCGTGACGGGATGACGGCGGCAGCGTGCAGGTGGCAGTCAGAGGAGTCTTCACCGCGCCCGCGGACGACCCAAGCGACAACCGCGCCCAGGTCACCTCCGTCTATCCGACACCCGCACTCGAGGAGCAACTGGCTCCCGAGGCGTTAGCCATTGAGGTGACCGCAGGTGGCTCCGGGGTGGCTCACCAGCCTCTGCGAGGACCGCCCTAGAGACGACCTAGAGACAACCGTTCGTGCCACATACGTGCCACACCGTCTGGCACGAAGCGGTCAAACGGGGACACTGGCGGTGACTGGCGGTCAGCCGTCGCACCCCCTGTGACCAGCACTTTTGCGGAAAATCCGAGTGGAGGTGACCGGACTCGAACCGGCGACTTCTACGTTGCGAACGTAGCGCTCTACCGACTGAGCTACACCCCCGCCTCCTGGGAGGCTACTCGACCGGCGGCGGGCTCTCGGGCGGGAGGCGGCGCTCGATGGTCTTCTGCAAGCGGGCCTGGAGGAGTGTCGTGGTGAGGTCCCCTCGGGTGCGCTCGAGCACTGCCCGGAGGGCGTCGGTGGTGCGGCGCAGGCCGCCGGTGACCGCGTCGGGGTAGTCCACCGCCACCAGCATGTCGTAGACCTCGCCCATCACCGCCAGCAGCTCGTCGCCCCGCTCGAGGTCGCCCTGGCGCAGGCGGTCGAGCAGGTGGCGGCGGAGCTCGCTCGCCGCCTCGGCCAGCCCGCCCAGCCAGGCCGGGGCGCTCACGCCCAGCTCGTCGTGGGAGGGCAGCGGCGCGTCGGTGACGAAGGCGGCGGTGAGCCGGGCCTCGGCGTACTCCTTCTCGGCGTCGTAGAGCGGTCCGGCGGCGGCCAGGGTGGGATGGGGGCGGAGGGCGTCGTGGGCCTGGGCCAGGGCGGCGGCGGCCTCGTCGGCCAGCGCGGCCGCCCGCTCCGTCTCCCCCCGGTGGGTGGCTCGGATGGCGTTGCCGCAGGCCCGGATGGTGCGCCGGCAGGCGGCCAGGGCCACCTCCCGAGCGGCGTGGGCGGCGTCGAGCTCCTTGCGGACGGCCTCCTCGAAGACGTCGAGCTCGTGGCTGCGGCTTCCCACCCCGTCAGTCTGACCGACGGTCGGACGGGCTGCCTCCTGGCCCTCCGGTCAGTTGACCGAGCGGCGCAGCAGGGCCGGCTCCATGACCCGGGGGCCGGGCAGGAACCGGACCTTCATCTCCCGCTCGGCGGCCAGTGTGCGCTGGCGGATGAGCAGGGCGACGTAGGCGACGAGCAGCACGTCGACGACCAGGTGCACCATCAGCATGGCCCGCAACGTGGGGAGGATGCCCGCGACCAGCGTGAGCGCTGAGGTCGCCAACAGGCCGACGAGGATGTCGCGGCGGCGCCGGAGGGCCGCCCGGCGGCGGGAGGAGGGGAGCCCGGCGGCGACGAAGGCCCGAGGGGGGGCACCGCGGGGGCGCCGTCCGTCGAGGGGGGCGCGGGAAGCGGCCCGGTGGGCGGCGAGGGAGGTGACCGGTGGACCGGGGCGGACGGTGGGCCGAGGGGCCGGCCCCCGGGCGGGCGACCACTCTCGCCAGTCGGCTGCGCCGCGAGGGGCGCCCGGCCGGGCGCGCCGCAGCACGGCCAGCTGTCGGCGGAAGGCGCTGATTGAGTCGCCCGGGCGCGCCTCGTGCCGGGCGCGCAGGGCAGGCGGGATCAGCACGGCCGCCCAGATGATCGCCAGGACCACAAGGACCAACGTCAACGCTCCTCGACCGTCCTTTGCTCTCGGGGACCGTACTGGACCGGCAGACGCCACGCGCGGATGGTCTGCCACGGAACTGCAACGAAGAGGACCGCCCCGCGCGCCCCTTCCTAGCAGCCGCTCCCCGGCGGTTCAAGAGGGGCAGGTCAGAGGCTCGTCAGGCCCCGTCGGTCCGGCGATACGTGCCGGACCTGCCTCCCGTCTTCTCCCAGAGCGTGAGCTCGCCGATCACCATGGACCGGTCGACGGACTTGCACATGTCGTACACCGTCAGGGCCGCCACCGCGCAGGCGGTCATGGCCTCCATCTCCACGCCTGTGCGGTCGACCGTGTCCACCTGGACCTCGACCTCCACGTGGTCGTCGCCGACCGTGAAGTTCACGAACACCGCGCCCACCAGCAACGGGTGGCACAGGGGGATGAGGTTGGAGGCGATCTTGGCCGCCTGGATGCCGGCCACCCGGGCCACCGCCAGGACGTCGCCCTTGGCGATGGCGTTGCTGGCGATCTTCGAGGTCGTCTCCGGCTGCATCATGACCTTGCACTTGGCCAGGGCGCGCCGGTGGGTGGACTCCTTGGGGGTGACGTCGACCATCCGGGCGCGACCAAGGGGGTCGAGATGGGTCAGCCCTCGGTCGGACACGAGGGAAGTGTACGCCCAGAGCGCTGGGCGGGCGCTGCTCAGCCGCCGATCTGGCTCATGCTGCGGGAGGGGCGGCGGAACTCGACCTGGCCGATGGAGTGGCCGGCCCACTTGGTGCCGACGTCGGCGGCGATGGCGGTGGCCAGGTCGTCGTCGGTGCCGCCACCCCGCAGGACCGCCCGCAGGTCGGTCTCGGCCACCGCGAAGAGGCAGTTGCGGAACATGCCCTCGGCGGTCAGGCGCACCCGGTCGCAGCTCCCGCAGAAGCTGCGGGTGACGCTGCCGATCACCCCGACCTCCCCCCGCCCGTCCCGGTAGCGGAAGCGCTCGGCCGGCGCCGACCCCCGCCCGACCACCGGCTCCAGCGGGAAGGCGGCGTCGATCTTGGCCACCACCTCGGCGGCGGGCACGACCTTGTCGGCCGACCAGGCCTGGTCGGCGTCGAGCGGCATGAACTCGATGAACCGCACGGTGACGCCTCGCTCTCGGCCGAAGGCGGCGAAGTCGACGAGCTCGTCGTCGTTCACGCCCCGCACCAGCACGCAGTTCACCTTCACCGGGGAGAAGCCGGCCGTCACCGCCGCCTCGACCCCCTCGAGCACCTGGTCCAGCGAGTCCCTGCGGGTCAGGGCCAGGAACCGGTCGGGGCGCAGCGAGTCGAGGGAGACGTTGACCCGTCGCAGCCCCGCCCGGCGCAGGTCGCCGGCCAGGAGGCCCAAGCTGACGCCGTTGGTGGTGAGGGAGAGGTCGACGCCGCGCCCGTCGGCGCCAGAGGGGGGACCGAGCTCGGCCAGCATCGCCACCAGACGGGGCAGGTGCGCTCGGACGGTGGGCTCGCCCCCGGTGAGGCGGATGCTGCCGAACCCGAAGCGCTCGACGCAGACCCGGGCCACCCGGGCGATCTCCTCGAAGCTCAGGAGCTCGTCACGGGGGAGCCACTGGAGCCCCTCGGCGGGCATGCAGTACCGGCAGCGCAGGTTGCAGCGGTCGGTGACCGAGATCCGCAGGTCGCGCACCCGGCGGCCGAAGGGGTCGACCAGCGGCTTCACGGCGGTGCCCACGGAGCGAAGTCTACGGGTGACGGCCCCGTTCTCCGTTGCCGGACGGTTAAGAGTTGAGCAGCATGGTCTCCACCGTCTCGCCCGCGCCGACGCCCTCGCCGTCGGGCAGCAGGGCGAGGGCGTTGGCCAGGGCCATGGCCCGCAGCAGGTGGGACGCCTGGCCGCCCGACGACCGGACGTGCCAGCGCCCGTCCTCGTCGGTCGACGCCACCACCCGAACCAGATGGAGCTTGCCGTCGGCTCTCCGCCGCAGGGGCTCGTCGGCGACGGCGCGGACGCGGGGGCGGTCGACGTCGGGACGGCCCGCCATCTGGCGCAGGGCGGGGCGGGCGAACAGCTCGAACGACACCATCGACGAGACCGGGTTGCCGGGCAGGCCGAACACGGGGACGCCGGCCACCACCCCGAAGGCCAGCGGCTTGGCCGGCTTGATCGCCACCTGCCACCAATGCATGCGGCCCAGGCGGTCGAGCACCGCCTTCACGTAGTCGAAGTCGCCGACGCTGACCCCGCCCGAGGTGACCAGGGCGTCGCAGGCGGCCACGCCCGCCTCCACCGCGGCGGTGAGCGCCGCCTCGTCGTCGCCCACGACCCCGAGGTCGACCGCCTCGAAGCCGGACTGACCGACGAGGGCCAGGAGCATGGGACGGTTGGCGTCGCGGATCTGCCCGGGCCGCAGTGGTCGCGGGCCGGAGACCAGCTCGTCGCCGGTTGACAGGACGCCGACCCGCGGACGGGGGACCACCGTGACCGCCTCGCACCCGAGGCTGGCCAGCACGCCGATGTGGCCGGGGCCGAGAAGCGTCGCCGGCGGGAACACGACCTGGCCTGCGCTCAGGTCCTCACCGGCGGCGCGGACGTGGTCACCCGGTGCGGCCGGCGCCTCCACCATCACCGCCCGCCCTCCGTCCTCGGGGCGCGTGCGCTCGACCATCACCACCGCGTCCGCCCCGGGAGGCATCGGCGCCCCCGTCATGATGCGGACCGCCTGGCCCGGCCCGACCGGCTGCGCCGGCGCCGTCCCCGCCGCCAGGGTGGCGACGACGTCCAGGCGCACCGGGGCACCGGCGGTGTCGGCCGCCCGCACCGCGTAGCCGTCC
>DATACM010000145.1:0-12174 GCA_036259055.1 Acidimicrobiales bacterium
CTTGCTCTCTTCATCGCAGGGGCCGGAGGAGGTGGCGTGTTGCAGACCCGCATGACCAGGGCAGACGCTGGACGCAAGGGTGGACTCACCACGAAGAGGCGTTACGGGCCCGACTTCTATCAGAAGATCGGCCGCAAGGGCGGAAAGAAGGGCGGCCTCACAACGAAGCAGCGTTACGGGGCCGAGTTCTACCGCAAGATCGGCCAGAAGGGGGGATCGCGCTAGCGATCCGTTCCGACAGGCCGCCGGGCCGGGATGGAAGCGGCCCGGCGGCGATGGTCGAGATCTCGAGCTACTTCTTGGTCTCCCAGAAGATCTTGTCGATCTCGGCGATGAGGTCGAGCAGCTTCTGGCCGTCGCCGGGGTCCACCGACTTCTTGGCCGCTCCGGCCGCCTTGGTGGCGTCCCAGAAGAGCTGGTGGAGCTCGGGGTACTTCTCGAGGTGCTCGGGCTTGAAGTAGTCGGTCCACAGCACCCACAAATGGTGCTTCACCAGGTCCGCCCGCTCCTCTTTGATCTGCACGGCCCGCTGGCGGAAGATCTCGTCGTCGGAGGCTTGGTACTTCTCCTGGCAGCCCTTGACCGACTCGGCCTCGATGCGGGCCTGCGCCGGGTCGTAGACGCCGCAGGGAAGGTCGCAGTGGGCATGCACCTTCTGCGGCGGGGACAGACGGTCGACGAGGGCGGTCAGGCCGGTGACAATGGGCATGCCCTGACTCCTTCTCTGGGGGACGTGGTCCGTACCGAACACTACCCAGTCGACTTCGGGGCCGCCGCGAGACGCGGTGTGGTGTTCGCCGCCGGGGTGGCGGCGGCCGGCTGGCTCGCCGTCCGGCTGTTCCCGCGGGTGGAGGTGGTGGGCGACAGCATGTGTCCCACGCTCCGTCCGGGCGACCGCCTGGTGCTCCTCCCGGGATGGGTCGCCCGCTTGGGCGGCGGGATGCGCCCGGGGGACCTGGTGGCCGTTCCGGACCCCCGTCAACCCTCCCGGGTCATGGTCAAACGGGTTGCGTCGATCGCCGACGGAACCGTGCGGGTACTGGGTGACAACCCGGCAGCGAGCACCGACAGCCGGCACTTCGGCCCGGTGCGCCTGGATCGGCTGCGGGGCCGGGCCGTGTACCGCTACCACCCGTCCGACCGCCGATCGCCCCTCGCCCGCGGCGGGGTGCCCGCTCGGGTCCAACGGGGCCCCGGCGGTACTGTGGGTGTCGTGCTGGAGGCAGAGCTCGACCGCGTGCTGGGGCCCGACTATCTCGGCGATCTGTCGTCGCTCTCGGTGGACGAGCTCCGCCGCCGGCGCGACGACTGCACGGCGGTCGGCGAGAAGGTCTCCTACCTGCGCCGGCTGGTGCACGTCCGCATCGACATCGTCCTCGCCGAGCTCCGCCGGCGCGCCGAAGGGGGCGACCCTACCGACGTGGCCGGCCTGGTCGAGGACCTCAAGGGCGTACTGGCCGGCAACGTCTTCTCGCCGAGCCACCAGCGCATGGTCGACCCCTCGCCGCCGCCCGACCTCGACCGGGTCACCGCCGAGTTCGAGGCGTCGCTCGGCCCGAAGGGGCTCGCCGATCTGCCCGACCTCGGCGACGAGGAGATCCGCGCCCTGGCCGACCGGCTGACCGCGCTCGACCGTGAGCTGTCGTCCCGGCGCCGCGAGGTGTTCGACCGCGTCGACGCCCTCGGCGCCGAGCTCACCCGGCGGTACAGCTCGGGCGAGGCCACCGTCGACTCGGTGCTGCGCTGATCCCTCGCTGAGCCTCCCGAACGGTCTCGGCCCCCGCGGGCGGCCGTCGCCGCCCAGTCCCAGCCGCGCCGACGGGTGACGACGGCGTCCCTGGGTAGGGTTGGACCCGTCGTGCGCCGGCTGGCCGTACTCTCCCTGCACACCTCTCCGCTCGCCCAGCCCGGTGCCGGCGATGGCGGGGGCATGAACGTGTACGTCCGTTCGCTGTCCTCGGCCCTCGCCCGGGCCGGCGTCGAGTGCGACGTCTACACGCGCGCCTGGCGGCCCAAGCTGCGGCCGGTGGTCGACGTGGAGCCCGGCTTTCGCGTCCACCACGTGGAGGCTGGTCCCCTCGAGGCCGTGCGCAAGGAGGAGATGCCGGAGGTGGTCGGGCAGTTCACCGAAGGGGTGATGGCCCGCGTGCTGGGCGAGGGGCCACCCGACCTGATCCACGCCAACTACTGGCTGTCCGGCGTGGCCGGACACGCCCTGAAGCACGAGCTGGGGCTGCCGTTGGTCTGCACGTTCCACACGCTCGCCCGGGTGAAGGCGGAGGCCGTGCTGGAGGAGAGCGACCGCCGGGCCCGGGCCGAGACGGATGTGATCGGTTGTTCCGACGCCATCCTCGCCTCGTCCGAGCACGAGCGGGCGCAGCTGGGGCGGTTGTACGGCGCCGAGCCCGAGCGGGTGGAGGTGGTCCCACCGGGGGTCGACCACGAGCTCTTCTCGCCCGGCGACCGGGGGATGGCACGCGCCGCGCTCGGGCTGGGCGGCGGACCGGTGCTGCTCTTCGTGGGCCGGATCCAGCCGCTCAAGGGGGCCGACGTGGCCATCGAGACGGCGGCACGGTTGCGTCCCGACACCGTCCTTCTCGTCGTCGGGGGACCGAGCGGTCCCGAGGGGGAAGCGGAATGCCGGCGCCTAGCCGCCCTCGCCCACGCCCGAGGCCTCGGTGACCGGGTGCGCTTCGTCCCGCCCCAGCGGCACGAGAGGCTCGCCACCTACTACCGGGCGGCCGACCTGTGCCTCGTACCCAGCCGTACCGAGTCGTTCGGGTTGGTCGCCCTCGAGGCGGCGGCGTGCGGGACAGCAGTGGTGGCCGCTGCCGTCGGAGGGCTGCAGACCCTTGTCGACGAGGGCATCACCGGCTTCCTCGTCCCCCCTCGGGACGTCGACGCTTTCGCTCGCTGTGCCGCCGAGCTGCTGGGCGACCGCCGCCGCGCCGAGCAGATGGGCGCGGCCGCCACTGTCGGTGCCCGCCGCTACAGCTGGTCGATCACCGCCGCCCGGCTGCGCCGGCTCTACGCCGACCTCACCGCCCGCGAGCCGGTCGAGTGCCAGTAGGCTGAGCACGTCACCCCGCTGGGGCGGTCGGGGCCGGGGTGCAGCATGGTTGCGCCGTTGCCGACGCTCGGCGCCGTCCGGCGCGCCCAGGAGGATCTCATTGCCTTTGTTTGCATCCCATGTCTACCCGGGCTACACTGGGCGCCGGCCCGAGGGGCGGAACGGGCGACCGTTCGGGGAAGTGCGGTCGTCCGGGAGGTTCCTCGGGCCGCTCGCGTTCGGACCGCTCCGTCGAGGTGGGTCGGGCGGGGTGGGACCTCCTCGCCATCCTCTCGGCAAGGCTTGCGTCGGTAGCTGCGGAGTAACTACGTTTCACGGGCACCTTGGGCAGCCCGGCGGAGGCTGACGCAGCGCTCACCCGCATGGCAAAAACCAGGATTTCGGCTGCCGCGCTCGCGCTCGTGATGGTCGTGGCCTTGGCCACGCCAGGCTCTGCCGACTCCCTCGACCAGCGACGTCGAGCGGCCCAGGCGAAGCGGGCGGCGGCGGCCCGACAACTCGACACCCTCCGGGCCGACGACCGTCAGCTCGAGGCGGCTCTTCGCGACCTCGATGCCAGCCTGGCCGGGCAGGCGGCGACGGCCCAGGCCGCTCAGCAGGCCGAGCGGGCCGCCCAGGCCGCGGTCGGCTCGGCCGAGGCCCGGCTGAAGGCCACCGAGGAGCGCATGTCCAACCTGCGGGCCCAAGCGGCGGCCCTCGCCGTCCGGGCCTACGTCCATCCCGGGGGAGACAGCCTGCTCGAGATGGTGCGATCACGGGACCTGGGCGAAGCCAGCCGGCGGGAGACGCTGCTGGCCCACGTGGCCAGCACCGACCGCGACGTCCTGAGCCAGCTCCGGGCCACCCGCGAAGACCAGGAGTCGGACCAGGACCGCCTGAGGAAGCTCCGGGAACAGGCCGAGGCCCGGCGTCGGGCGGCGTCCGCCCGCCTGGCCGAGCTGGCCCGGGCCCGCGCCGACCAGGCTCGCATCAAGGGAGCGCTCGACGCCCGCATCGCCGCCTACGTCAGCGATCTCGAGGGGCTGGCTCGGGAAGAGGGCAAGATCCAGGAGCTCATCCGGGCCCGGTCCCAGCCTCCGCCGGTGGCCGTCGTGCCGGCACCGCAGCAACAGCAGCAGCGGGGATCGGTTGGCAACGCCCCCCGGGCGGCGTCCTCGGGCGGGCTGATCTGGCCCGCCTCGGGCCCGGTCAACTCGCCCTTCGGACCCCGTTGGGGCCGCATGCACACGGGGATCGACATCGGCGCCCCGAGCGGTTCTGGGATCCGAGCGGCCAAGGGCGGGACGGTCATCTCCGCCGGCTACAACGGCGGCTACGGCCTGGCCGTCGTCATCGACCACGGCGGCGGCCTCACCACCCTTTACGGCCACTGCAGCTCGATCTCGGTGGCCGACGGCGCCAGCGTGTCGCAGGGCCAGAACATCGGGGCGGTGGGCTGCACCGGGAGCTGCACCGGGCCCCACCTGCACTTCGAAACCCGCGTAGGCGGCACCCCGCAGAACCCGATGAACTACCTGCCTTGAGTTTTCGCCTTCGCATCCGGAGGTTGCTCCGGGACTGGAAGGAAACCGCCTGCGCTTCTTGGCTTAGTAGGCAAGGAACTTCGAGAAATCGAGCGCAGGCGGTTTCCTTTCGTCCCGGCGGCGAGTTCGATCGTGCTCCGGTCGGCCGGCACAGCCGGCCTCCCTCCGCGCTGAACTTCTTCTTTTCCGTGTGCGGGCAGCGGGGTGAGGGCCGCCTTCGGCGGCCTCCTGCGGCCGCCCGCACAAGGCAACCCTCCCGGGTCTTCGTGCTGCCTTAGCCTCTCGGCATGGCCGTGCGGTTGCTCGTCGTCGGCGGGGGGAAGATGGGAGGCGCCCTGGTCGGGGGGCTCCTGGCCGCGGGGTGGGCCCCGGCGGAGGGCATCGCCGTGGTCGAGCCGGTGGCGGCACGGCGCGACGAGCTCTCCCTGGCGCACCCGGGGCTGCGGGTCGTCGCCGAGGCGGAGGCGGCCGACGGGGCGGTGCTGGCGGTCAAGCCGGGCGACGTCGAGGCCGCCTGCCGGTCGATTGCCGCCGCCGGGGTGCCTCGGGTGCTCTCGATCGCCGCCGGTGTCCCCCTGTCCCGGCTGGAGGCGCTGCTGGGCGCGGGCGCCCGGGTCGTCCGGGCCATGCCCAACACGCCGGCGCTCGTGGGCGCCGGAGCGGCCGCCATCGCCCCCGGCCGCACCGCAGAGGAGGACGACCTGGCCTGGGCCGAAGCCATCCTGTCGGCGGTTGGCGTCGTCGAGCGGGTCGACGAGAGCCTGCTCGACGCCGTCACCGGGCTGTCGGGCTCCGGCCCCGCCTACGTCTTCCTGGTGGCGGAGGCGCTGGTCGACGCCGGCGTGCTGAACGGCCTGCCCCGGCCGGTGAGCCGGGCGCTCGTCGTGCAGACGCTGCTCGGGTCGGCCCGCCTCCTGGCCGAGTCCGGCCAGGACGCCGAGCAGCTCCGGGCGGCGGTCACGTCGCCGGGCGGCACGACGGCGGCCGGCCTGCGCGCCCTCGAGGCGGGAGCGGTCCGCAGCGCCTTCCTCGAGGCGGTGACGGCGGCGGCCGAGCGCTCCCGGGAGCTCGCTCGGGGCTGACCCCGGCCCCGCCCCTTTCCTCGCCCGACCTGGCGGCGTAGATTGCCAGCAGCGAAGAGGGGTGATCTCACGGTGCAGTCGAATGCGCGGGGCGGCTTCCTGACCGCGGCGGAGGTGGCGGGCCTCCTGCGGGTCTCCACCATGACCGTCTACCGGTTGATCAAGAACGGTCAGCTGCCCGCGGTGCGGGTCGGCAAGTCCTACCGGGTCCGCGAGGACGACGTCGACCGCTACCTGGCCGGCACCTACACCGAGGCGGGGTAGGCACGGCAGGACGCCACCGGGCCGGCAGTAACGTGCCGGAGCCATGGCCGCCGGCTTCGAGACGGTGTCGTTCCTCTCCGACTACGGGCTGGAGGACGAGTTCGTGGGGGTGGTGAAGGCGGTCATCCGGGGGATCGCCCCGGCGGCCGCGGTGATCGACATCACCCACCAGGTGCCGCCGCACGACGTGCGGGCCGGCGGGCTGACCCTGGCCCGCACCATGCAGTACCTCCCGCCCGGAGTGGTGCTCGCCGTCGTCGATCCGGGGGTGGCCACCGAGCGCAAGGCGGTGGCGGTCGAGGTCGGGGGGGCGCCCGGCGCCGACGGGGAGGAGGAGTCGCGATCGGTGCTCGTCGGCCCCGACAACGGCCTTCTGGCTCCGGCGGTGGCGCTCGCCGGCGGCGCCCGGCGGGCCGTCGCCCTCACCAACGACGAGTTCCACCTCCCGGCGCCGGGGCCGACCTTCGCCGGCCGGGACGTGTTCGCCCCGGTGGCCGCCCATCTGTGCAACGGCGTGGAGCTCGACGAGCTGGGCGAGCCGGTCGATCCCAACCTGCTGGTGCCAGGGATCCTGCCCCTCTCCAGGACGGAGGGCGGCGGGATCGAGAGCGAGGTGCTCTGGGTCGACCGCTTCGGCAATGCCCAGCTGAACGTCGATCCCTCCGACATCGACGACCTGGGGTCGCCGGTGGTGCTGCGGATCGGGGAACGCTCGCGCACCGCGGTACGGGCGAGCGCCTTCGCCGAGCTGGGTCCCGGCCAGATCGGTTTGATCGTCGACTCGTACGGCCTCATCGCGGTGGCCCTCGACCGCAGGTCGGCGGCCGACGAGCTGCACCTCGGCCCGGGCGACGCCGTGCGCATCGAGCCCGCCGGGGACTGAGCGGGCACCGTGAGACGGACGACGGTGATCGCCCTGGCGCTGCTGCTGGCCGCCATCCTCGGTGCCGGCATCGTGCAGTTCCTGCTGCTGGCCCGCTGACGGGGAGCCGGGCCCGCCGCTCAGCCCAGGCTCGTGCAGAGGCGGCTGATCTCCCGCTCGAGTGACGCCAGCCCCTCGATCTTGTCCAGGCACAGGGCCACCCCCACCTCGGCCGCCTCCCGCTCCAGGGCGGCGTCGATGTAGGCGGTGTAGAGGACGACGACCTGGTCGGGACGGCGCGACCGCAGCTCCCGGGCGGCGGTGAGCCCGTCCATGGCCGGCATCTTGTAGTCGATGACGACCACGTCGGGATCGGCCTCGTCCAGGCGCTCGATCGCCTCCTCGCCGCTCGTGGCCTGCGACACGACCTCGAACCCGTCGATCTCCAGCATCGAGGCGAGCATCCGCAGGACGTGCGGGGTGTCGTCGACGACCATCACGCGGATCGGCCTGGCGGGCACAGCCGCCACCGTACCGGCCGGCCTGTCGAGCGGACGCCCCTGTTTGTGAAGCGGCGCACGAGGTCCGTACACTGAGGGGCGATGCCCGACGATCCCCGCCCGGCGAAGCCCGCCGAAGGGATAGGGGTGGACTGGCGCCGGCGGCTCGCCGAGCAGGTCGTGCCCGGCCCCGTCGACGAAGCCGATGATGAGAGCGGCAGCGCCGACCCCTACCCGCGAGTCGACCGCCGCGTCCCGGAGGCGACGGTGGCCCGCCTGCCCGTGTACCTCCGGTGCCTGGTGGAGCTGGCCGACGCCAAGGTCGTCACGATCTCGTCCGAACGGCTGGCCGAGATGGCCGGCGTCAACGCCGCCAAGGTCCGCAAGGACCTCTCGTACCTCGGCTCGTACGGCACCCGGGGCGTCGGCTACGACGTCGAGTACCTGCTCCTCCAGGTCTCCCGGGTGCTGGGCCTGACCCAGGACTGGCCGGTGGTGATCGTCGGCGTCGGGAACCTGGGGCACGCCCTGGCCAACTATCGGGGGTTTGCCGCGAGGGGCTTCCGCATCGCCGCCCTCGTCGACGCCGACCCGGCCAAGGTGGGCGAGAAGGTCGGCGACATGGCCATCCGCCACCTCGACGAGCTTCCCGAGATCGTGGCCGAGCACCAAGTGGCGATCGGCATCATCGCCACACCGGCCAACGTCGCCCAGGACGTCGCCGACCGGCTGGTGGCGTCGGGCGTGAGGTCGATCCTCAACTTCGCCCCCGCCCTGCTGAGCGTCCCGCCGGAGGTCTCGATCCGCAAGGTCGACCTGTCGATCGAGCTGCAGATCCTGTCCTTCTACCAGCAGCGCCGGGGCGGCGGCGCCGCCCTCGACGAAGTGGCCGCCGAGGCCGCCCGGCAGGTGGCCTTTTAGGTGCCTTAGTGTCGGCGGCCGTGGCCACTCCCGAGCGCCGGCTGGCTCGGCCCTACCCGGTGAACCTGATCGTCGAGGGCCGGCCCTGTCTCGTGGTGGGCGGGGGGAGCGTGGCCGCCCGCAAGGTCGAGGGCCTGCTGAGCTGCGGCGCCGCCGTCCACGTGGTGGCCCCCGAGATCGACGACGAGATCCGGGCCTGGCCCGAGGTCACCTTCGACGAGCGCCCCTACCGGCACGGCGACGTGGCCGGCCGCCGGCTGGTCATCGCCGCCACCGATTCGTCGGAGCTCAACCGGGCGGTCTTCGTCGACTGCGAGGCCGAAGGCATCTGGGTGTGCGGCGCCGACGACCCCGAGAACTGCTCCTTCACCCTCCCGTCGGTCGTGCGCCGGGGGTCGCTCGTGCTGACCGTGTCCACCGGCGGGCGCAGCCCCGCGGTCGCCCGGTGGCTCCGCGAGCGCCTCGAGGCCCTGTTCGGTCCCGAGTACGAGGTCCTGCTCGACCTGGTCGCCGATCACCGGGCGTCGATCAAGGCCGGTGGGGGCAGCCCCACCGACGTCGACTGGCAGAAAGCTCTCGACTCCGACATGCTCGAACTGATACGCAGCGGTGACCTCGATTCGGCAAGGGAGCGCCTCGAGACGTGTCTATCGTCGTCGTCGGACTGAGCCACCGCACCGTGCCGCTCGAGCTGCTCGAGCGGATGGCGGTCGCCGAGTCCCAGCTCCCCAAGGCCCTGGCCGACCTCACCAAGCGCACCTTCGTGAGCGAGGCCGTGCTCCTGTCCACCTGCCACCGGGTGGAGGCCTACGTCGTGGCCGAGCGCTTCCACGGGGCCGCCCAGGACGTGCGCAACTTCCTCTCCGAGGCGGCCTTCGTGCCGCCCGAGGCGTTCACCGACGGCCTCTACACCTACTCCGACGAGGCGGCCGCCGCCCACCTCTTCGGCGTGTCGGCGGGGCTCGACTCCGTCGTGGTGGGGGAGAGCCAGATCCTCGGTCAGGTGCGCGACGCCTGGGAGCGGGCCCGAGCCGAAGGGGCGGCCGGGGCCCGGCTGTCGGCGCTCTTCCGCCACGCCGTCGAGGCGGGCAAGCGAGCCCGCACCGAGACGGGGATCGGCCGCGGGATCACCTCGCTCGCCCACGCCGCCGTCGCCATGGCGGGCGACCACCTGGGCGCCCTCGAGGGGCGTCGGGTGGTCGTACTGGGCGCCGGCGAGATGGGCGAGGGCATGGCCTCCGCCCTGGCCGGGGCCCGGGCCGGGGGCGGGGAGCTCGTGCTGGTGAACCGCACGTGGGAGCGGGCGGCGGCCCTGGCCGAGCGGGTCGGGGGGCGGGCGGTGCCGTTCGCAGAGCTGCCCCGGGTGCTGGCCGACGCCGATCTGCTCCTGTCGTCCACCGGCGCGCCGGGCGTGGTGGTGGAGGAGGCCGACCTGGCGGCCGCCACCGTCGACCGCCCCGACCGGCCGCTGCTCGTGATCGACCTGGGGATGCCCCGCAACGTCGCCCCGGGCGTCGGCGACCTGCCGTCGGTGACCCTTCTCGACCTGGCCGACCTGCGGACGTTCGTCGACTCGCGTCTGGACGAGCGGCGGAAGGAGGTCGCCCGGGTGCGCTCGGTCCTGGCCGACGAGCTGTCCCGCTACATCGCCGACGTCGCCGCCCGCCAGGTGGCTCCCACGGTCGCCGCCCTCCGCCAGCACGCCGAGGGGGTGCGGGCGGGCGAGCTCGAGCGCCATCGGGCCCGCCTGTCGGGGCTCGACGACCGCCAGCAGGAGGCGGTGGAGGCGCTCACCCGGGCCATCGTGGCCAAGCTCCTCCACGAGCCCACGGTGCGGCTCAAGGACGCCGCCGCCTCCCCCCGCGGGGAGCGCCTCTCCACCGCCATCCGCGATCTCTTCCTGTGAGCCGCCCCCGGCCGTAGAGTCGCCTCATGCCCAAGGCGCTCCGCGCCGCCACCCGGAAGAGCACGTTGGCCCGCACCCAGACCTCGTGGGTCGGGGAGGCGCTCGGCATGGAGCTCGAGCACGTGGTGGTGGAAACCGCCGCCGACCAGCGACCGGACACGCCCGTGTGGGAGCTCAACGACCGGGGCGTGTTCGTGAAGGAGGTGCAGGCGGCGGTGCTGGAGGGGCGGGCGGACATCGCCGTCCATTCCGCCAAGGACCTGCCGTCGACGACGCCTGACGGCCTCGTCATCGCCGCCATCCCTTCCCGGGAGGACGCTCGCGACGCCCTTGTCGGGTCCACCCTCGACGGCATCCCCGTCGGCGGGCGGGTGGGCACCGGGTCGGTGCGGCGGCGGGCCCAGCTCGGGTGGCTGCGGTCCGACCTCACGTTCGGCGGGATGCGGGGGAACATCGAGACCCGCCTGCAGAAGACCCCCGACTTCGACGCCATCGTGGTGGCCGTGGCGGCGCTCCGCCGCCTCGACCGGCTGGCCGCGGCGGCCGAGATCCTCGACATCCGGTTGATGGTGCCGCAGGTGGGACAGGGGGCACTGGCGGTGGAGTGCCGGGCCGACGACGAGGAGACGAGGGAGCTGCTCGCCGCCGTCGACCACCGGGCCTCCCGGCGGGCGGTCGAGGCGGAGCGGGCATGGCTCGCGCAGATGGGCGGGGGGTGCGACCGACCGGTGGGCGCCTACGCCACCGTCGCCGAGGACGAGGACGGTTCGGGCGAGGGCAAGATCCACCTCACCGCCGTCCTCGCATCGGGGGACGGGCGGCAGGTGCTCCGCCACGAGGGCGACGGCGACGATCCCGTCGAGCTGGGCCGCCGCATCGCCCGCCACCTCCTCGACGACGCGGGCGGCCACTGGCTGCTCGACGAGGCGTCGCCCGTGGTCCCGTCCGTCGGGAGCACGACGACCACCCTCGCGCCCTCGCGCCGGTGACCGTCTACCTGGTGGGGGCGGGCCCGGGCGACCCAGGCCTCGTCACCGTGCGGGGCGCCGAGGTCCTCCGGACGGCGGACGTCGTCGTGCACGACCGCCTGGCCGAGCCGTCCCTGCTCGACCTCGCTCCCGTCGGGGCCGAGCGGATCGACGTGGGCAAGTCGCCGGGAGCGCCCATCCCCCAGGACCGCATCAACGCCCTGCTCGTCGAGCGAGGCCGGGCGGGTCAGGAGGTGGTCCGCCTCAAGGGCGGCGACCCCTTCGTCTTCGGCCGGGGCGGCGAGGAGGCCGAGGCGCTCCGAGCGGCCGGTGTCCCCTTCGAGGTCGTCCCCGGCGTCACCTCGGCCGTGGCGGTGCCCGCCTACGCCGGGGTCCCCGTCACCCACCGGGGTCTGTCCACCTCGTTCACCGTCGTCACCGGGCACCGCCGCCATGCCGCCGACGATCCCGTCGACTGGGACGCGGTGGCCCGGGCCGCAGGGACCATCGTCGTGCTCATGGGCGTCGCCCACCGGGCCGAGCTGGCCCGCGACCTCATGTCCGGCGGCCTGCCGCCGGAGACGCCCGTCGCCGCCGTGCGGTGGGGGACCCGGCCAGGCCAGCGCACCGTGCGTACCACGCTGGACCGGCTGCACGAGGTCGAGCTGGAGCCGCCCGTGACCCTCGTCGTGGGCAAGGTGGCCGCCCTGGACCTGGCCTGGTTCGAGACCCGGCCGCTCTTCGGCCGCCGGGTGGTCGTCACCCGGGCCCGGGCGCAGGCGTCGGGGCTGGCCGATCGCCTGCGGGCCCTGGGGGCCGAGGTCGTCCCCGTCCCCACCATCGAGATCGCCGACCCCTCCGACGGAGGGATGGCGCTGGCCGGCGCCGCCGCGCGCGTCCGGGACTACCACTGGGTTGCGTTCACGTCGGCCAACGCCGTCGAGCGCTTCTTCGCGCGCCTCCATGACGCCCGGGCGCTGGGCGACACGCAGGTAGCGGCGGTGGGCCCGGCGACGGCCGACGCCCTCTCCGCCCGGGGGGTGGTGGCCGACCTGGTCCCCCGGCGCTCGCTGGCGGC
>DATACM010000146.1:0-3265 GCA_036259055.1 Acidimicrobiales bacterium
GCCACCCGCCAGGCCGGCGGGCGACGACCGCGGCCGCCGGACGGGCGTCGCCGTCGCCCTCGTCGCCGTCCTGGCGCTGGTCGCCGGGCTCCTGGTGTGGGCGACCGCCTCCGACCGGCCCCCGCCCCCAGCAGACCGTGCCGCGCCGGACACTCCCACGACCGCCGCGTCCGCGCCCTCCCGGCCGGCCGTACCGGCGAGCTGGAGGCCCTACACCGACCCCGTCACCGGGTTCACCATCTCCCGCCCGGCCGACTGGCGGGTGAGGAGGAACGGGACGCTCACCGACTTCGTGGACCCCGACTCGGGCGCGTACCTCCGGGTCGACCACGTCCAGCCCCCGGGCCCCTCGCCCGAGGGGGCGTGGTACGCCTTCGAGCCCCGGTTCCAGGCGCAGAACCCCGGCTACCGGCGCATCCAGATCACCCCGACCACCTTCGCCGGCTTCCGCGCCGCGATCTGGGAGTTCACCTACGGCACCGGCTCGCGCCAGCGCCACGCCGTCGACCTCGGCTTCGTCACCCCCCGCTACGGGTTCGCCCTGAACTTCGACACCCCCAGCGCCGACTGGGAGCGTCTGCAGCCGGTGTTCGAGGCGTTCAAGGCCTCGTTCAAGGCGCCGCCCTCGTAGCGGCACCCGGCGTCAGTCGGTGCCCGTCTCGTAACGGGGGTGGTCGACCGGTTTGGACTCGGGGGAGCCCTGTTGGCGGAACACGATCGACAGCACCACGAGGGAACCCACCGCCAGGAACTCGCTCTGCCAGTTCTGCATGGACTCGAACCAGAACCGCGAGGTGGTCAGGTACTCGAGCACCGACGGGCGGGGCTGGCCGTGGGCCGCCTGCTCCTCGCCGTACTCCTCGGCGCCGCCGACGGCATGGAGCACGAAGGAGACGGCGAACAACAGCAAGAGGACGATCGAGAGCGAGTTGCGGTACAGCGCCAGCGCGAGCCCTCCCCGGCGGACGGGCGCGGGGGCGCCCGTCCGTTCGGGATCGGGCTCGGCGTCGACGGCCTCGTCGCCCTCGAGCTTCTTGGACTCGGGCGAGCCCCGCTGGCGCAGGAAGATCGTCAGCAGCACGAACCCGCCCATCTGGAGGAACTCGCTCTCCCAGTTCTCGAAGACGCTCTCCTTGAAGTGGCCCGTCCCGAGGTACTGGACGTAGCCCACCGTCTGCTCGCCGTGCTCGCGCTGGTCCTCGTTGTACTCCCGGTTGCCGGTGACGCTCTGCACGAGGAGGAAGGCGAGGAAGAGCCCGAGCGTCGCCAGGGCCAGGCCGTTCCTCCGCAGAACCTGTCGCATGGGCACCTCCGGGTGACTCCTGCTCTCGACCGTTCGTGCCTACCCCTCGCCTGTGCAAGCATGCGGGCAACCATCGATCCCCCGGAGGGCGGATGATGTCACTCGACGCCGCCGACCGGCCTCGACCGAAGCCAGCGGTTCAGGTCCCGCCAATCGACGCAGTTCGCTCGCTGGAATACGTGTACGCACCGGACGACGAGCGCCCCCTCACCGCATTCGCCGGCATCCTGGCCGCCTACGGGGCGACCGTCGGGGGCCTGTCCCTGCTCGTGCGGGCGACCGGCCGTCAGCTGCCGGAGCGCATCGCCCTGGGCGACGTGGCCGCCACCGCAGTGGCCACCTACCGGGTGGCCCGGGTATTGGCCAAGAGCCCCGTCACCAGCCCCCTGCGGGCGCCGTTCACCCGCTTCCTCGGCGTCTGCGGCGAGGCCGAGCTGGAGGAGGAGGTGCGGGGAACGGGGTGGCGCAAGGCCATGGGTGAGCTGGTCAGCTGCCCGTTCTGCCTGGGGCAGTGGGTCGTCACCGGCTTCGGCTTCGGCTGGGTCTTCGCCCCCCGCGCCACCCGCATGGCGACGTCGATGCTTTCCGCCGCGGCGGCGGCCGACGCGCTGCACTACGGCCACGCCGCCCTCGAGCGATCGAAGGAGTAGGTCCGCCCCTTCACACTCGCCGGCGCTCGAACGCCGCTAAGGCGCGCTTGGTGGCGCGGCGGCGGTCGCCCTCCTGGAGCAGGCGCTTGCGCACCCGCACCGCCGACGGAGTGACCTCGACGAGCTCGTCGTCGGCGATGAGCTCGAGGGCCGACTCGATGGTGAGGGCGCGGGGCGGCGTGAGCTTGACGGCGTCGTCGGCAGCGTGGGTGCGGATGTTGGTCTTCTGCTTCTCCCGAGTGACGTTGACGACCATGTCGCCCGGCCGCGCGCTCTCGCCGACGATCATCCCCTCGTACACCTCCTCGCCCGGGCCGATGAGCAGCTCACCCCGGAGCTGGAGGTTGTCGAGGGCGTAGGCGGTGGACACGCCGCGCCGGTCGGCCACCATCGCGCCCCCCCGCCGTTGGGGAAGCTCGCCCGCCCACGGCGCCCACCCGCGGTGGCGGGTGTGCAGCAGCGCGGTGCCCCGGGTGGCGGTCATGAGCTGCGAGCGGAAGCCCAGCAGGCCCCGCGCCGGCGCCTCGAAGCAGACGATGGTGCGTCCGGGGTCACCACTGCGCAGGTCGACCACCAACCCCTTGCGGGGCGCCAGCGCCTGCGAGACCGTGCCCACGTGGTCGTCGGGGACGTCGACCATCCCCTCCTCGACCGGCTCGTGGCGCTTCCCGTCGATCTGGCGGGTGATGACCTCGGGCCGGCTCACCTCCAGCTCGTAGCCCTCGCGCCGCATCGACTCGATGAGCACGGCCAGCTGCAGCTCGCCCCGTCCCGCCACCTGCACGACGTCGGGCGAGTCGGTGTCCTCCACCCGGATGGCGACGTTTCCCAGCACCTCTCGGGCCAGCCGCTCACGCAGGTGCCGGGACGTCAGGAAGCGTCCCTCCCGGCCCGAGAGCGGGGAGGTGTTCACCCCGAACGTCATGCACAGGACGGGCTCGTCCACGGTCAGGCGGGGCAGGGGGTCGGGATCGGCGGGGTCGGCCAAGGTGTCCCCGATTTCCACCTCGGGGAAGCCGGCCAGCACGAACAGGTCGCCGGCGGGTATCGCTTGGGCCGCCGTCCGGCCCAGCCCGTCGACGGCCAGGAGCTGGGCGGGCCGGCGTGACACGGCGGGCCCGTCACTCTTGACGAGGGCCACCGGCCCGGCCGCCCGCAACGTTCCCCGCACGACCCGTCCCACCGCCAGCCGGCCGACGTAGTCGGAGGCGTCGAGGTTGGTCACGAGCGCCTGCAGCGGCGCATCGGGATCGCCGAGGGGCGCGGGCACGGTGCGCACCACCGCGTCGAGCAGCGGGGCCAGGTCGGCGTC
>DATACM010000147.1:0-5341 GCA_036259055.1 Acidimicrobiales bacterium
GGCCTCCAGGCGCTGCGGTCGAAGCGAGCGGCGCCGGCGGGCGGCGCCCGGCACACCAACACGCCGCTCTAACGGGGGCGCCATGCTGTTGGAAGGCAAGCGGATCGTCGTCACCGGCGTGCTGTCCGACACGTCGATCGCCTTCGCCGTCGCCCGCCTGGCCCAGGAGCAGGGGGCCGAGATCGTCCTGACGTCCTTCGGGCGGGCGAGGCGGCTGACCGAGCGGGCGGCCAAGCGGCTGCCGGCCGAGCCGGAGATCCTCGAGCTCGACGTGACCAACCCCGCGCACCTCGACGCCCTCACGCACGACCTGCGGGGGCGGTGGGGGAGGGTGGACGGCGTCCTCCACGCCGTCGCCTTCGCCCCCGAGGCGTGCCTGGGCGGCGACTTCCTGCGGGCCGGCTGGGACGACGTGGCCACCACCCTCCATGTCTCCGCCTTCTCGCTGAAGTCCCTCGCCGGGGCGGTGCTGCCACTCATGGAGTTCGGCGGCGGGTCCATCGTCGCCCTCGACTTCGATGCCCGCCAGGCCTGGCCGGCGTACGACTGGATGGGCGTGGCCAAGGCCGCCCTCGAGTCGACCGCCCGCTACCTGGCGCGCGACCTGGGTCGCCACCACATCCGGGTCAATCTCGTGTCGGCCGGCCCCCTGCGGACGCTGGCCGCCAAGGGCATCGGCGCCGGCTTCGACGAGATCGAGCAGGTCTGGGACGGGCGGGCGCCACTGGGGTGGGACAGCCGCGACGCCGTCCCCGTCGCCCGGGCCTGCGTGGCCCTGCTGTCGGACTGGTTCCCGGCGACGACGGGCGAGATGGTCCACGTCGACGGCGGCTTCCACGCGGTCGCCGCCCCCCTCCCCCGGGAGCCCACGCCCGACCAGTAGCCGGTCGCCTTCCGTTCTCGGCCGCTCGTGGTCAGGGGGGTGACCTTTGGCGCCGCCGGGTTCGGCGCGGCGGCGCTACGACGTGGTCATCCCCGCGCCTTCGACGCCTCCGTCGAGGCCGCTCCGCCGCCTGGGCATCGAGGTCGCCGGGGCCTGCGTGGGTTGCGGCGTGCCGCCGCCGGCGCCGGCGCTGGGGCCGCCGGGGGCGGCGGGCGGGGCCGGGGCCCCTGCCGCGGGCGGGTTGGCGGTCCCTTCGCCGGGCACCGTGGTGGCGGGCCCGGGGGCCGTCGTCGTAGTCGTCGTCTCCGCCGTCGTGCTGGTCGAACTCGACGTCGTGGTGGTCGTCGACGTCTCCTCGTCGTCTCCGCACCCGACGGCGAGGGTGAGGGCGAGCATGGCGACCGTCGCGGTCCTCCTGGGTCGTCTCATGAGCGGCCCGACAGTAGTCGTACGTCGCGCCCGCTCGATCCCGGCTCTAGAACCCGGGGTGCCGACGGCGCAAGTGACGACGCCGATGAAGCCCGCTCTGGCATGGTCTGGTGACAGCCAGGTACGCCACGGCGATGAGTAGAACGAGGGCGACGCCCGCGGCCACTTTCATGCCCAGCCCCTCGCGTTGCCTCCTTGTGGAGCAAGCGCGGCACGAGGCGCGAGGTGTTTGCGGGACGAACCCAGCGCCTCGTCGCCGCAGCAGCATTCTTCCCACTTCGTCGCGTGACTGCACCTTGGGACGCCAGTCCGTGCCCGGAGCGGGATTCGAACTCGCACAGCGAGCGTCCGGAAGAGACCGGGCTAGTCCGTCAGAGTGCCGCTGAGCAGCACTTTCGCATCGTGCGATCGGCTGCCCGTCCGGCTCTGTCCGGACTCGTTCTGGGACGTCCGTGACCACGGTGTGACCAGCGCAACGCTCACCGCGCTCCCTACCCCCGACCGTCGTGGCACCCTGGGGGTGCTCCGGGTTCCCGCCGTCCCGGAGACCCGGGGCGGTCGAGGCGCCAGGCTGGCCTCGCATCCCCTGGCGCCTGCCCCCTACAGTGCGGAGGTCTTCGGCTGGGGAGTCGAGACGTGCCACACACACGAGCGAGCTGGGTTGCTCTCCGCACCCTGGGGCGAAGAATCAACGCCGTCGTCGGCGAGACGCACGGGATGCCCGTCTATGCCATCGACGGCGTGCACGTCGTGCTGCCGCCCGGCGCACACCACTTCCGCCGCGTCATCGCGTGCGAGCGTTGCCACCTTGGCCTCGTCGATCTTCAGCGCCCCGTTCGCCGACGTTCCGACCTCTTCCGGACGATCAAGGTCACATGCCGACGGTGCTCTCAACACTCCGAGTGGCCGACCGGGTCGAACGCCTCGCCGCCGTGAACACGGGCGAGCGCTAGGTAAGCGTGCCCGAGGCAGCGAACTACCTCGGTGTGGACCTGCGAACGGTGCACCGCCTCGTCGGCCGACGAGAAATCCGCGCGACCGGTTGGCCCATGCGCATCTCTCGTCGGAGCTCGAGGACTTCGTCCAGCGAAGCCGTCTCAAGCCGGGCGACCTACGGCACTTGTACAAGGGGCGGGGTGACGCCTGAGAGGTAGCGGCGCGAAGCACGGGCGTTTGCGGGACGACCCAGCGCCTCGCGCCGCTGACGCATTCTCCCAGGCTGTGCGTGAAGTTGGTCACGACGGCGTCAGCAACGTCATCCTCGGCGGTCTACGCCGTCTCCACTGTGCTCATCTCTTGAGGGTGCGCTGAGGCCCGCTCGGGATGGTGAGCTTCGGGGGCGACCGTTGCGCCGCGTCCCGCCCGTCGCGGACGCTCCGGTCGCCCCCGAATGAACGCTGGCAAGCGGACAAGGAAGGGGCGGGTGACGCTGAGCCCGGGCTGGGGAGCGGGGCCTCAGCGTCCCCCCGCCGGACCGCAGCCTATGACAGGTTTGAACGTTTTGCAAGGATTGCCCGATCTGACAGACCCATCACGCCTGCCTTGTGAATAGCGAGTCGATGACGACAGCATGGGCAAGCGGTTCAAATGCCTTGAACCGAACGGCGGAGGGGGCCATGCCACCGCCGACTGGGGCGACACAAGACGACGAGTACCTCACCACCGGCGAAGCCGCGCGACTTCTTGCCGTCTCGCCTAAGACGGTAAGCCGTTGGGCGGACCAGGGCCGAATCGCCTATACCCTGACGCTCGGCGGTCACCGGCGGTTCTGTCAACACCGGGCGAAAACTGACCCACCTGCACCGGCTGAAAATTGACCCACCCCCCTGGGTCCCGGTCACGCAGCGTCGTCGTTAGGCACCCTTCCCAGGTCTCGGTCCTTCAGCCGGTAGCTGTCTCCCTTGAGGCTGACCACCTCCGCGTGGTGCACGAGGCGGTCGATCATGGCGGCGGCGACGGTGGCGTCGCCGAAGACCTCGCCCCATCGACCGAAGGGCTTGTTCGAGGTGACGATGACGGAGGCCCGCTCGTAGCGGGCCGACACCAGCTGGAAGAACAGGTTGGCGGCCTCGGCCTCGAAGGGGATGTAGCCCACCTCGTCGACGACGACCAGGGGGTAGCGCCCGAGGCGGCGCAGCTCGTCGTGGAGCCGACCGGCGGCGTGGGCCAGGGCCAGGCGGTCGACCCACTCCGCCGCGGTGGCGAACAGCACCCGGTGGCCGGCCTGGCACGCCCGGATGGACAGGCCGATGGCGAGATGGGTCTTGCCCGTGCCCGGTGGCCCCAAGAACACCACGTTCTCTCTGGCCTCCACGAAGTCGAGGGCGCCCAGGTGGGCGATGACCTCCCGGCGCAGGTTGCGCTGGTGATCGAAGTCGAACTCCTCGAGTGTCTTGCGGGCGGGAAACCGGGCCGCCCGGATGCGCAGCTCGCCGCCGTTGGACTGCCGAGCCGCCACCTCCCGCTCCAAGCAGGGCGGCCAAGAACTCCTCGTGGCTCCATCCGTCGGTTCGGGCCCACTCGGCCAGCCGGTCGACGGCCTGGGCGAGCGAGGGCGCCTTGAGGGCCCGGCACAGGTAGGCGAGGTCGGCGGCGGGCTTGGTGGTCTTGGTCGCCATCACGCCACCCCGGAGATGCGGTCGTAGACGGCTAGGTCCCGCTCCTCGACCGCCCCGGCGAAGGCGTCGGCCACGAGTCGCTCGGCCCGCATGGTGCGCAGGATGCGGGCGTGGTCGGGGGCCAAGATGCTCTGGTGGCGGGCCAGGCAGCGGCGGTGGCGGGCCACCTCGGTGCCGTCGCAGGTGGCGACCACCTCCCCGAGGGTGACTCGCAGCTCGATGCGGCGGCCCACGAAGCGGGGGTTGACCGAGTAGTCGTTGGTGTCGACCCGCACGTAGTGGTCCCGCGCCACCCGCAGCCCGAAGCGCAGCGAGGTGTCGGGCAGCACGGGCGGGAAGGCCAGCATCGAGCCCCGGTCCTCCCCAGATGGCCTGCGACGGCCGCACCTTGGTCTTGCCGTGGATGCGGCCGTTGGCTCGCCGCAGCCATCCTGTGAGCTGGGCGTTGACGTCGGCCACGTCGCAGAACCGCCGCCCAGGAAGGAAGCTCGTCTCGAAGTACTCGTTGGCCCGCTCCACCAGCCCCTTGGCTTCTGGATCAGCGCGCTGGCAGAGCCGCGCCCCCATCCCCAGCGTTCCCCGGAACCCCTGGAACTCGGCGGTGAAGGCCATCTCCCGGCCTCGCCACTGGCCAATAGCACCCTCTTGGTCCCACACCACCTTGCGAGGCACGGCCGCGAACTGGCGCAGGACCTCGAGGTGACCGCCGAGCACGTCGTGGGCTTGGCGGGAGGGGATTATCCAGGCGCCGATGAAGCGGCTGAACCCGCACACGCCCACGACCACCCAGAGCTTGTCCGCTTGTCCGAACCCGAGGGGGATGAGGGCATCGGGCTGCCAGAGGTCGAACTGGGCGAGCTCCCCCGGCCGATAGGTGGTGCGCTGACAGGGGTCGGGCGGGACGAACAGCGGGCGCAGCTCCGCCACGCGGTCGCGCAGCACCGTCATCGAGCGCTCCCACCCCACGCGCTCGGCGATCACCGTCGCCGCCATGTCCGGGAACTCCACCAGCAGCTCGCGGATCGCCGGCTCGTAGGCATCGACCGCCGAACCCGGTCCTCGGCGCCGATACCGGGGCGGCGCATCCGAGCGCAGCGCTTCACGGACCGTGTTGCGGGCCACGCCCAGGTGGCGAGCGATGGCCCGGATGCCCATGCCCTCCGCCCGATGGAGCCGACGAATCTCGGCCCAGTCCTCCACGTCGATCACCCTCCTGACCCCCTGGTTCGCGTCGAGCCAGGGTTCGAGATCCATCACCGTCGGTGGTGGACCCGTTGAGGGGTGGGTCAATTTTCGGCCGTTGAAACTGGGTCAGTATTCAGGCGGTGGCGACAGCGTCCCCGGCGAAGGCCGCGAACCGCCTGGGCCGCGAGACGGGCGCCTGTTATCGCAGTCCGCCGCCTCGCGAGCT
>DATACM010000148.1:0-12208 GCA_036259055.1 Acidimicrobiales bacterium
CCCTCGACGAGGGGGCTGCGGGTCTCGGTGAGGGCCTCAACCCGGACGTCGCGCTCCCCGAATGGAAGCTCGAGGATCTGCGCCAGCGTGCGGTCGCGCTCCCGGATCCGGGCCAGCCAACCGGCCACCAGCAGGGCCAGGCCGGCGCCGACGGCCAGCATGGCGAAAACGACTGCTCTGTTCATCGTGCCCTCTCCGGTCGAGCAAGGGTGGACATCTTGGGAACCTTCGCGGTGCGGAGCCGGGCCGGGGTGGCCGCCCCGTTGGTGGGGGCGGGCGGGCGGAACGCCTTGGCCGGGATCTCGACACCCACCTCGGCCAACCGGTCGAGGAACTTGGGCCGCAGGCCGGTGGCGACCAGCTCACCGTCGAGGCGGCCGTCACCCGGCATGGTGCGGTACTTGAAGATGTCCTGCAGCAGGATCGTGTCACCCTCCATGCCCTGGAGCTCCGTGAGGGCGGTGACGACGCGCCGGCCGTCGGGCATGCGGTCGAGGTGCATGATCAGGTTCAGAGCGGACGTGATCTGCTCCCGGATGGCCCGGACGGGCAGGTCGTACCCCGACATCAGCACCATCGTCTCGAGGCGGCTGAGGGCGTCCCGAGGGCTGTTGGCGTGGACCGTCGTCATCGAGCCCTCGTGGCCGGTGTTCATTGCCTGGAGCATGTCGAGGGCCTCGGCACCCCGGACCTCACCGACGATGATCCGGTCGGGCCGCATACGCAGGGAGTTGCGGACCAGGTCGCGTATGCGCACCTCGCCGGCGCCCTCGGCGTTGGGCGGGCGGGCCTCGAGGTTGATGACGTGGGGCTGCTGCAGCTGGAGCTCGGCCGCGTCCTCGATGGTGATGATGCGTTCGCCGTCGGGGATGAACGACGACAGCACGTTGAGGTTCGTCGTCTTGCCGGTGCCGGTACCTCCCGAGATGAGCACGTTCAGCTTTCCGCGGACGCACGCGGCGAGGAACTGGCCCGCCTTCGGCGTCACCGTGCCGAACCCGACGAGGTCGTCCATCGTGTACGGGTCGCGGGCGAACTTCCGGATCGTCAGCACCGAGCCGTGGATGGCCAGCGGCGGGACGATGGCGTTGACGCGGGAGCCGTCCGGCAGGCGGGCGTCGACCATGGGCGAGGCCCGCCTCCCCGACGGGTCTCGGGTCAACGCCATCATCCCGCCCCTCGCCATCCATGGCCCGGTGCTGACCATCCGAAAGTTCGCCGCCGACCCTTACCAGGTCAAGGACCTCATCAACTTCGGGACCTTCACCCTCGACCTGGCGACCGTCATCGAGGCGTGCGTCAAGGGAAAGCTCAACATCCTCGTCTCCGGAGGGACGGGCACCGGCAAGACGACCAACCTCAACGTGCTGTCGTCGTTCATCCCCGACGGCGAGCGCATCGTCACGATCGAGGACGCCGCCGAGCTCCAGCTGCAGCAGCCCCACGTCATCAGCCTCGAGGCCCGCCCGCCCAACGCCGAGGGCGCCGGCGAGGTGCGCATCCGCGACCTGGTCCGCAACGCCTTGCGCATGCGGCCCGACCGCATCATCGTCGGCGAGGTCCGCGGCGCCGAGGCCCTCGACATGCTCCAGGCCATGAACACCGGCCACGAGGGCTCGATGACCACCGTCCACTGCAACAGCCCCCGCGACGGCCTGAGCCGCCTGGAGACCATGGTCCTCATGGCCGGCTACGAGCTGCCGGTGCGGGCCATCCGCGAGCAGATCGCCTCCGCCCTCAACCTGATCATGCACCTCGACCGGCTGCCCGACGGGCGTCGGGTCGTGACCTCGGTGACCGAGATCCAGGGCATGGAGGGAGACACCATCCTGCTCCAGGACATCTTCAAGTACCGGCTCGTGCCCCGCGCCGTCGGCGAGCCGACGGCCACCCGCGTCAACGGCGAGCTGGTGGCCACCGGCCTGCGCCCCAAGTTCCTGGACAAGCTGAGCGAGCAGGGCATCCAGGTGCCCGCCAAGGCCTTCCGGTCGGCGCCGCCCCCGAGCGTGCCCTCCCCGCGGGCCGCGTCGAACGGCCGGGTGCGGCCGATGAAGGTCCCCGCCGTCACCGCCCTGGTCGACCCCGAGCGGGCTCGCTAGCCCGAGCCGAGAGAAAGGTGGCTCCGTCATGAGCATCAGCGTGGTTGCCATCGTCGGCGTGGTGGCCGGGCTCAGCCTGGTCGCCGTCGGCATCCTCTGGCGGGCGCGGGAGCGGGAGAAGGCGCTCGCCGAGATCCTCGACCTGCCCTTCGGCGAGCGCGACGTGCCGGTCGAGTCGGTGAGCGAGGGCCACAGCCCCCTGGTCGAAGGCACCATCGGGCTGGCCGGCCGGGTGGTCGACCAGTTCGACCAGAAGGGGGCGCTGGCCGTCGCCCTCGAGCGGGCCCGCATACCGGTGCGGCCGGGCGAGTACCTCGTCATCACCATCGCCGGCACCGTCGCCCTGGCCGCCCTGCTCGTCGGCGTGACGGGGACGTGGTTCTTCGGCGTCGTCGCCCTGGCCCTCGGCCCCCTCGTGTCCGCGGCCGTCGTGCGCCAGCGCATCGCCCGCCGGAAGAGGGCGTTCGAGGAGCAGCTCCCCGACGCCCTCAGCCTCATCGCGTCGTCGCTGTCGGCCGGGCACACGTTCCTCCGGGCCATCCAGATGATGTGCGAGGAGTCCGAGCCGCCCCTGGCCGAAGAGTTCTCCCGGGTGGTGTCCGAGACGCGCCTGGGTGACCCCCTCGTCGACGCCCTGGCCCGGATGGCGGCCCGCCTGCAGATCCGAGACCTGGACTGGGTGGTGCAGGCCATCCGGATACAGCAGACGGTCGGCGGGAAGTTGGCCGACATCCTGCACACCCTCGCCGACTTCATCCGGGCCCGCCAGGAGGTGCGCCGGGAGGTCCAGGTGCTGTCGGCCGAAGGGCGGATCTCCGCCTACGTCCTCGGCGCGCTGGCGCCGTTCCTGGCCCTGGCCATCCAGATCACCAACCCGCGGTACATGGCCCCCATGTACCGGGGCTGGGGCCTGGTCACGCTGATCGTCACCGGCCTGTTCATGGCGTTCGGCACCTACATCATCTTCCGCATGGTCAAGATCGAGGTTTGACGTGAGCTCATTCGTCCTGTTCCTCGCCTTCACCGCCGCTGTGGGCGGCGCCATCGCCGTGGCCGTGGGCTATCTCATGGCCCGCCGCCCGGCCACCGACCTGGCCGAGTACTTCCACGACCTCGACGGCGACGTCGAGGTCACCGACGAGTACGAGCGGAAGCTGGCCGAGCCCTTCTTCGTCCGGGTGATCCGCCCGGTGAGCAGCGGGGCGGCGGGCACCATCTCCAAGCTCACGCCCCGCAACTACCTCGACGGCGTCCACAAGAAGATCCTCCTCTCGGGGATGTCGGGCTCGGTGCGGGCAGAGGAGTTCGTGGTCGGTCAGGTCGCCTCGGGCGCCGTCTTCACGCTGGCCGCCCTCGCCTGGATCGTGCTCACCGACCCGGCCGGGCGCATGGCGCTGTTGGCCCTCGTACTGCTCCCCGCCGTGGGGCTGCTGCTCCCGGCGTCGTGGCTCACCCGCAAGGTGGAGGCTCGCAAGCTGGCCATCCGCAAGGACCTCCCCGACATGCTGGACCTGCTGGCCATCTCGGTGGAGGCGGGCATGGGCTTCGAGGGTGCCCTCGACATCGTGTGCCAGCACTTCCAGTCGCCGCTGGCCGAGGAGTTCTCCCGCACGCTGCGGGAGATGGAGCTGGGCCTCCCCCGTCGGGACGCCTTCCAGAACCTGAAGCGACGCACGGAGGTGGCAGAGCTATCGAACTTCGTACTCGCCCTGCTGCAGGCCGACGCTCTCGGCATCCCGGTCGGCCGGGTGCTGCGGACGCAGGCGACGGAGATGCGAGCCAAGCGGCGTCAGTGGGCAAGGGAGAAGGCGGCCAAGCTGCCGGTCAAGATCCTGTTCCCCCTCGTCGGCTTCATCTTCCCCTCGATCATGATCGTGATCCTCGGTCCGGGGGCGGGCGGGATCTACAAAGCCGTCCAGTAGTCGGGCGGCGGTATCTCACGGCACGGGCTGCGCCAGGCGCCGGAGCACGCAGCCGGCCGCCGGCCGCCGGGTCGCCCGTCCCCGGGGCGCCGCTCATCTCCGGCGTGCGCTGGGGCACGATCTCGGTGGGCCTCGTGCTGGTGGCCGTGGGCGACCACCTCGACGCTGTCGAGCTGTTCTGGGCGGTCGCCCTGCTCGCCCACGCCGCCTGGCGGTCGATGGGATCAAGGGCGGCCGCCCCGTCGTCGCCGGCGGGGGTGCTGGCGGAGCTGATGCTGGTCGTGGTGGCGGTGGCGACGACGGGGGCGTGGGGGTCACCGTTCGTCTTCTGCCTCATGACCGCGCTGATCGCAGGCGGCTACGAGCGGGGGTTCGCCTACGCCGTGCGGGCGACGATCGTGACGGTCGTCGCCGTCGGCCTGCCGGCGGTGGCCATGGGGCCGCCCGTCGAGGCGTTGGAGAACACCGGCCAGTGGTCGATCGAGCTCCTCCTGGTCGCGCTCCTGGCCGGCTACGCCCGGCGGATGTTCGGCGAGGCCGAGGCGCGGCACTCGCTGGCGCTCGACCGGGTGAGCCAGCTGGCCGAGGCCAACGACCTGCTCGTCTCCCTGCACGGGCTGGCCCAGTCCCTGCCGGCGTCGCTCAACCTCGACGAGGTCCTTGCGTCGACCGTGGACCGCCTGCACGACATCGTCGACTGCGACGTGGCCGCCGTCCTGGTGCGGGACGACACCACCTCGCGCTGGAACGTCGCCGTCGCCGAGGGCACGAAGGTCGACGGCTCGCTCTCCGACGACGAGCTCCCCCCCGCTCTGCGGGCCGTCACCCAGAGCAGCGTCGCCTCCCTCGCGATCGTCCTCGGGGAGGGCGAGGGCATCGGCGTGGACCTGCTGTCGCGCTCGGGCGTCTACGCGCCGCTCCGGGCCCGCGGCAACCTGGTGGGCCTGGTGGCCCTGGAGCACAGCGAGCCCGGGCGCTACGGGCGCCGGGAGCTCCAGCTGCTCGACGGCTTCGTCGAGAACGCCGCCCTCGCCATCGACAACGCCCGGTGGTTCACCCGGCTGCGGGCCATGGGCGCCGACGAGGAGCGGGTGCGGATCGCCAGGGACATGCACGACCGGGTCGGGCAGTCCCTCGCCTCGGTGGCGTTCAAGCTCGACCGCCTGGCCAACCAGGCCCGCGGCCATGCCCTGGAGCCCGAGCTCGACCAGCTTCGGGTCGAGGTCCGCGACGTGCTCGGCGACGTGCGGGCGGCCTTGTCCGACCTGCGGACCGACGTCTCCGACGCGCAGGGCCTGGCCGAGACCCTCGAGTCCTTCCTGGAGCGGGTCGGCGACCGGGCCGGCCTGGAGGTCTCGTTCACCTCGGAGGAGAAGTGCCGGCTGCCGCTGCCGCAGGAGCGGGAGCTCTGGCGCATCGCCCAGGAAGCCGTCACCAACGTCGAGCACCACGCCCGGGCTCGCACCCTCACGGTCCGCTGGCGGTACGACGGCCGGGAGGCGACCCTCGAGGTCGTCGACGACGGCGGGGGCTTCTCGGTCGGGCGGGACGGGCGGGACGACTCCTTCGGAATCATCGGCATGCGGGAGCGGGCCGACGCCATCGGCGCGACGCTCGACATCGTGTCGGGCCCGGGCGGGACGACCGTGCGGTGCTCACTGGCCACGACCTGAGCCCCAAGAACGGGCTCGGACCTGCCGATATCTCTTCGGTGAGCGACAGCGTGCGCGTCCTCCTCGCCGACGACCACCGGATGCTCCGGGACGGCCTGCGCCTGTGCATGGAGGAAGCCGGCTTCGAGGTGGTGGGCACGGCGGGCGACGGCGAGGAGGCGGTGCGCCTGGCCGAGCGCCTGCGCCCCGACGTGGTGCTGATGGACATCAGCATGCCGCTCCTCGACGGCATCGAGGCCACCCGCCTGGTGCGGGCGCGGGCCCCCCGGACGCAGGTGGTGATGCTCACCATGCACGGCGAGTCCCACGTGATGTCCAAGGCGATCCAGGCCGGCGCCGCCGGCTACCTAGTGAAGGACTGCTCCACCGAGGACGTGGCGGCGGCGGTGCGGCTGGCCGCCACCGGCGACGGCGCCCTGTCCCCGGCGCTGGCCACGTCGATGCTGGCCGAGGTCCACCGCGCCGAGCGAGCGCAGCCCGACGAGCCGGTGATCAGCCCCCGGGAGGAGGAGGTGCTGCAGCTCGTGGCCGACGGCCTGTCACTGCCCGAGGTGGCGGCCAAGCTCTACATCAGCGTGAAGACGGTGAAGAACCACCTGGCGTCGATCTACCACAAGCTGGACGCGAGGGACCGGACCCAAGCGGTCCTCCGGGCCGTCCGCATGGGCATCATCCGCCTGGATTGAGCTTCTGGACGGCCATTCAACCTTTCGCCGCCCGGCGGAGGTCCCGTCGCTCGTCGGAGATGAGTCGATCGCCTCATCCAGCGTTGCCGGAGCTCTGCCGATGGAATGCCTACAAGGTCCAAGAGGGACCCGATCTCACAGGAGATAGAAGAGATGGAGCTTCTCGGTTACTGGCACCAGGTCGTTTCCTCGTTCGTGCGTGCCCGGCTGGTCAAGAGCGAGCGCGGTGCCGCCCTGGTGGAGTACGCGCTGCTGCTGGCCCTCATCGCCGTCGTCTGCATCATCGCTCTCGAGTTCCTCGGTGGCGAGGCCGCTGAGAAGTTCTCCGACGTCGGCAACTCGATCGCCGACAGCTGACCCGGACACACCACCCACCGCTGGGAAGAGGGGCCCGAGGGCCCCTCTTCCTCGCGTTCGCAGTCACACCTGGCGGCGGTAGACGACCCAGTCGTCGTCCCGGAACACCTGGGTCCACTCGCCGCTGGCGTGGAGCAACGTCACCAGGGCGAGCTGGCGGTCCCACAGCACCACGTCGACCCGCCGGCGGTCGAGCACCTCGAGCGAGTCGGGCTTGCCCCCCAACAGCGCCCGGTAGTCCTCCGACACCTTGGAGGGGTACATGTCGACCCGGTCGTCGACGAACACGCGGGCCAGGCGGCCGAAGCGCAGGGTGATGTAGTTCCCCACGAAGTCCTGGTGGGCGAGGCGGTGAGGGTCGCCGAGCAGCCCCTGGTCTTCGAGATAGGTGACGGACCGCACCGGATACGACTGCAGCCGCAGCGGGGGCGTCCGGTAGACCGACGCCCCGAAGACCACGAAGGCGGCGACGATCGTCGCCAGCAGGGCCCGGTGGAGGCGCAGGTTGGGCCGCGGGGCCGGCTCCGCCGTCGCCGCCGGACGCCCGGCGTAGTCCTCGGGGCGTCGCAGGGCCCGCCCCAGGACCGGGGCCACGACGATGGCGGCAACCGGCAGGTTTCGGAGGGCGACCAGGCCGGCGGCGAGGAAGGCGACCGTCGGTACGACGTCCCGCCAGCTCAACCGGAAGCGGACGAGCAGCATCAGGGCAAGGGCCAGGAACAGGAGCGAGAAACGACCGGTCAAGGTCTGGAAATCGGGTGACTGCCACTCGACGATGCTCTCGAACGCCTCCCGCTTCTCCCCGACCGTCAACGGGAAGAGGAGGAGCCGGGCCCCCAGAGGGCTGATCACCGACGCCACGAGGCCGGCCGCGAACCACGAGACGTACCGCAGCGTGTCATGGGGCCGGGACCGCCAGTCGAGCCATTCCCCCACTGCACGAGCCCCCAGCCAGCCGAGGCCGAGTGGGAACGACCCGTGGCTCTGCACCCAGAACCACACGAGGGGGACGAGGAGCCAGGGGCTGCGGCGGCGCTCGACCACGGTGACCAGGAGCGCCATGCACACCAGGCCGAACAGCAGCGGCCGGGGCGACCAGAACGGCGCCCCGATGCCGACCGCGACCGTCCCCGCCAACGCCGTCCGCAGCGGTGACCCGGCCTTGGCCAGGCGGAGGATCAGGAGGACGAGCAGCGCGCAGAGCAGGGCCTGCTCGAGCACCACCAGCTCGAAGCCCCCGATGCGGTGCGCCCACCCGTAGGTCCACTCGGGAAGCCAGCTCTGCACGACCCACCGGCGCCCGGCGGCGGTGAAGGAGTACGGGTCGACCCGGGGAATGCCCTCGCCCGCCACCATGTCGATCCCCGTCCGCATGTGGGTGAACATGGAGTTGTCGCCGATCGGGCGCACCCCCAGGCGGAACCCGAAGAGCACGAGGGCGGCGACGAACAGCGACTCGAGGTGCGGCGCCCGGAGCCGCCGGGTGAGTGAGGTCACGTCACCGCCCGCGCCGTGCGGGATGTCGGATCAGCCGGAGCGGTCTCCAGGGTCTGCGGCAGGGCCCTGCTCGGGCAGCACGTCGCCCGGTAGCTCGTCGGTGGCGGGCGCTGGTCCACCGCCGGCCACGGCTCCCGGCTCGACCTCGGCGTCGGCCACGTAGTCGGCCCACGCCGCCTGGGCCTCGGTCTCGGGCGTGAACCCGCCCGCCTGGTACTCGCCGATGTAGTTGCCGGCGTCGTCGTAGGCGTGCTCGCCGAAGGCCTCCTGGTACTCGGGGGCGACCACACCGCCCTCGGCCGCCTGCTTGATGGAGAGGCTGATGCGCCGCCGCTGCAGGTCGAGGTCGATGATCTTGACCCACAGCTCCTCGCCGGGCGACACCACCTGCTCGGGGAGGTCGACGTGGTGGGCGGCCATCTCCGAGATGTGGACCAGGCCCTCGATGCCCTCGCCGACCTGGAGGAAGGCGCCGAAGGGCACCAGCTTGGTGACCCGTCCGTAGACCAGCTCGCCCACCCGGTGGTTGTTGGCGAACTCCTGCCACGGGTCCTGTTGGGTCGCCTTGAGCGACAGGCTGATGCGCTCCCGCTGCAGGTCGACCTCGAGCACCTCCACCTCGATCTCGTCACCCACCTGGACCACCTCCGAGGGGTGGGCGACGTGCTTCCAGGAGAGCTCCGACACGTGCACGAGCCCGTCCATCCCCCCGAGGTCCACGAAGGCGCCGAAGTTCACGACCGACGAGACCGTCCCCCGCCGGACCTCACCCGGCTTGAGGTTGTCGAGGAACTCCTCCCGCTGCTCCTTCTGCGTCTCCTCGAGCCAGGCCCGCCGGGACAGCACGACGTTGTTGCGGTGCTTGTCCAGCTCGATGATCTTGGCCTCGAGGGTTCGCCCGACGTAGGGCTGCAGGTCGCGGACCCGCCGCAGCTCGACCAGCGAGGCGGGAAGGAAGCCGCGGAGCCCGATGTCGAGGATGAGCCCGCCCTTGACGACCTCGATCACCGGCCCGGAGACGACGCCGTCGCTCTCCTTGATGCGCTCGATCGTCCCCCAGGCCCGCTCGTACTGGGCCCGCTTCTTGGAGAGGATGAGGCGCCCCTCCTTGTCCTCCTTCTGGAGAACGAGGGCCTCGATCTGCTCGCCCACCGAGACGATCTGGGCGGGGTCGACGTCGTGGCGGATGGAGAGCTCCCGAGCGGGGATCACGCCTTCGGACTTGTAGCCGATGTCCAGCAGGACCTCGTCCTTGTCGACCTTCACCACCGTGCCGGTGACGATGTCACCGTCGTCGAACTCGACGATCGTGCCGGCGATGGCGTCCTCGAACGAGATCCCGTCGAGGTCGTCGAGCACCACCTGCCGCGGCATGTAGTCGCTCTCGCCGCCGGACGGCGGGGCGGACGGCGTGGGCGCCTGCGACGGCGCCGGATCGGCGGGGGCCGGTTCGGAGGGGCTGGTTCCCTGGGCTACGGGAGACGCCTCGGCGAACTCGGTGGGTCGTTGGTCGGACATGGTGGTCGGTCGCCTCTTTCGGACAGTCTCCCCCCGGCATCCGGGAACCTCGGGAGGGCGGTGGCACGCGGGGATCGGCCTCCGCCGTCCAAAGTCTAGCTTCCCGTTTGCGAAACCGCCCGGGCCGTAACGTTTCCCAGGCCTTCGGCGATGTCCTCGCGATGGTCCCTTGCCGCGCGCCGCGATGACCCTGGGCCCCGAGCCGGACCGGCGCCCGAAGGGGGCGCCGAGCTGGCCGGCGGACAGCCGAGTCGCCCCGCCGGCCGACGGGCTGCGGATCTCGGCGGCCCGGCGCGGGGCGGCCTGGGCGATCACCGCCCTGTACCGGGAGATCCACCCGCGCCTGTTGCGCTACCTGCGCTCGCGGGAGCCGCACGTCGCCGACGACGTGGCGTCGCAGGTCTGGTTGGAGGTGGCCGGAGGGCTCGGCCGGTTCGAGGGCACCGAGGACGGGTTCCGGGCATGGGTCTTCACCATCGCCCGCCGCCGGCTGATCGACGCCCGCCGCCGGGCGGGGCGGCGCCCGACCGACCCTCTCGTCGACGAGGACGTCGCCGCCCCCTCGCCTTACGACGACCCCGAGGGGAGCGCCATCGCCACCTTGGACGCCCAGGCGGCCGTCGACAGGATCGTCTCCGCGCTCACGCCGGACCAGGCCGACGTCGTCCTGCTGCGGGTGCTCGGCGGCCTGGCCGTCGGCGAGGTGGCCGACGTGCTGGGCAAGCAGCCGTCCGCCGTCCGGGTGCTCCAGCACCGGGCCCTCCGCCGCCTGGCCCGGCACTTCCCGCCGGAGATGGACCGGTGACGACCGAGCGGTCGCCGGGGCCGCACGTCGACGGCGGGGCGGTGTCCTTGCACGACCGCACCGCCGACCGCCTGCTGGCGGGGACCCTCGGTGCCGCCGACGTGCCTCCCGGGTACGAGGGCGTGGCCGCGCTGGTCCGGGCGGCGACCGGTCCGGCCACGGCCGACGAGCTCGTCGGCGAGGAGGCGGCAGTCGCCCTCATGGCCGGCGCCGTCACCCCGGCGCCCCCGGCGGCCCCTGTGGTTCCGCCGGGCACGCCGTCGACAGCACCGCCCAGGCCGGCGCCGGTGCCCGAGCCCTCCCGCCGGTGGGGCGGGCGGGGAGCGAGGGTGGCCGCCGTCGCCGTCGCCGTGCTAGTGGGGGCGGGGGGCGGGAAGGCGGCGCTGGTGGGAGGCGAGAAGCGCCCGCCGGCGACGTCGGCCGAGCCCGCCCTCGGTGCCCCCAGAAGGGCGACCGTCCAGGGCACTGAAGGACCGCCTCTCGCGGTCCCCACGACCACCGTCCCCCCGACCGTCGCCGCTCCGCCGTCGACGACGCCGCCGGCCACGTCACCGCCTCCGCCGGCGGTGGCGGCTCCGGCGGCGCCGGCACCGAACGTGCCTCCGGTCCCCGCCCCCGCCCCGCCGCCGACGCCCGGCGCTCCGCCGACCACCGCGCCGCCGCTCCCCGAGGAGTGCAAGGACGTCGACCGCCTCCCGGCGGGGATGCGGGAAGGGCTCGACCGGATGGCACGAGGGTTCGGCTTCCCCTCGTTCGCCGAGATGTGCCGCGCCGGGGCGCAGCACTCGTCGGGGTCGTCGACCGGGTGGGGCGGCGCTTCCTGGCGCCGGCGGTAACGCACGCCGCCCGGGCGGCGATGGAACACACGCAGCCCGGCCCGGAACCGGGCCCTCGAGGAAGGTGGAGCCGAGTGATGCAGAAGATTCGTCGGGTGGGGGCGGGCGTCGCCGGCCTGGCCCTGCTGTTCGTCGTGCTGAGCGGGCCGGCGGTGGCCGACTCGAGCTGGGGCCGTCACGGCCGCAGAGGCGACGGTGGGGCGCGGACCGCCACCTTCAACGTCGGAAGCCTCCCTTCGGACTTCCAGTCCCGGATCCGCGACCGGCTGGGGAGCGAGCCCGCTCTCCAGGCCGCCGGCGTCGGCGTCAACCTGGCCGGCGGGGTCATCCAGCTGGTCGGTCAGATCACGACCGAGGTGCTGAACCTGGTGAAGAGCATCCTCTCGTCGCTGGGGGTGGCCTTCCCGATCGACGTCCTACCAGGCGGCGGCGGGGCCACGACGACCACGACCACGACGGCACCGCCCGGGCCGACGACCACGACCACCGCGCCGCCTGGTGGCGGGGGTGGCGGCGGCGGCGGAGCTGACGGCGGCGGCGCCTTCCCCGGCCTGCAAGAGGACCTGCTGGCGCTGATCCGCCAGTTCGTGGAGAGGGTCCTGACCCTGATCAGAAACTTCCTGCCCGTGTGAGCTTCGCCTCGCAACCAGAGGTTGCTCCGCGAGGCGAAACCTACCCCTTGGCGTCGGCCCAGCTGTCGCCCCAGGAGAGGTTGACCTCGAGGGGGACGGACAGCTCGGCTGCCCCCCGCATGGCCTCGAGGGTGAGCGTCGCCACCGCCTGCTCCTCGTCCGGCGGTACCTCGAGGATGACCT
>DATACM010000149.1:0-2105 GCA_036259055.1 Acidimicrobiales bacterium
GGCCGCCCTGGCCCGCACCGGCGTCGGCCGGGTGGACGTCGTCGGGACCTGCACCGCCTGCTCTCCGGGGTACTGGTCGTGGCGCGCCCGCCGGGAGCAGCAGCGCCAGGCGATGGTCGTGTGGCGGTGACCGAGCCGCCGCGGCCACCGATCGACGTTGGTCGGGCACGGCCCGGCGTGCGGCAGGGGCCCCACGCTCGGGAGGAGGGCGGGGTTGGGGCCCCGCCCGGGCCGCCGAAGGCGGTAGAGATATCGGAGCGTCTCGGGCTCGTCCGCGAGCGCATCGCCGCCGCCGGCGCCGATCCCACCGAGGTCACCGTGGTCGCCGTCACCAAGGGCCACGGGCCGGAGGCGGCGGAGGCGGCGCTGGCCGCCGGCATCGTCGACCTGGGCGAGAACTACGCCGGCGAGCTCCTGCGCAAGCACGAGGTCGCGGGCGGGCGCCCGCCGGCCCCGCGCTGGCACTTCCTCGGCCACGTCCAGCGCCGGAAGGTGCGGTCCATCGCCGGTGTGGTGCACCTGTGGCAGGGCGTCGACCGCGAGGCGGCGGGAGCCGAGATCGCCCGCCGGGCGCCCGGCGCGGCGGTGCTCGTGCAGGTCAACGTCACCGGCGAGGCGGCCAAGAACGGGTGCCGCCCCGACGAGGCGGCGACGCTGGTCGACGAGCTGCGCGGCCTCGACCTCCGCGTCCTGGGGCTGATGGCGATGGGCCCGGCCGGCCCGCCGGAGGCGGCTCGCCCCGGCTTCCGGCAGCTGGCCGCCCTCGCCGACGAGCTGGGGCTGGCGGAGCGGTCGATGGGGATGAGCGACGACCTCGAGGTGGCGGTGCAGGAGGGGGCGACGATGGTGCGCATCGGCCGGGCGCTGTTCGGTCCTCGCAGTACCGTTCCCGACCTGCGACGATAGGCTTGGCAGGCCAAGGAGGCACCGATGGCATCGGTCTGGCGACGAACGATGGTCTACCTCGGCCTCGTCGACGACGACGAGTACGAGGAGTACGAGACCTACGAGGAACCCGCCCCGGCTCCCAAGCCGGCCCCTCGTCGCGCCGCCGTGCCGGAGCCCGCCTACGAGCCCGAGCCCGCCTCAGCCGGCGTGCGCACCCTGCCCCGAGAGCCACGTGAGCCGCCGCAGGAGAGCGGGATCACCATCCAGCGCCCGGCGGTGGTGCGGGCGGTGAGCACCGCCCAGCAGCCCAAGGTCCACCTGGTGGCGCCCGGGGGCTTCAACGACGCCCAGGAGATCGGCGACAAGTTCAAGGCGAGCCAGCCGGTGATCGTCAACCTCCAGGGCGTGAACCGCGAGCTGTCGCGGCGGCTGATCGACTTCGCCAGCGGCCTCACCTACGGCCTGGGCGGGCAGATGGAACGGGTGGCCGAGCAGGTCTTCCTGCTGACGCCGTCCAACGTCGAGGTGCCCGCCGAGGAGAAGAGGCGTTTGCAGGAGCGCGGCCTCTACCGCTCCTAGCGCACCCCGCCTCGCCGCGATGGTCGCCCTCCTCCTCTGCCGGCTGCTGCAGGCGTACTTCTTGATCCTGATCGGCCGGGTCGTGCTGTCGTGGTTCCCCATCTCGCCAGGGTCGGGGATGGCGTCCGTGTTCAGCGTCGTCTACGCCATCACCGAGCCGGTCCTGGCGCCGCTCCGCAAGGTCATCCCGCCGATCGGCATGGGAGGCATGGGGCTCGACCTCTCGCCGATCATCGTCTTCATGGTGGTGATCGTCCTCCAGAACGCGGTGTGCGCCCGGGTCTGACCGGTTGCCCGGCGGGCCCACCCGACGCGGGCGTCGTCGCCCGTACCCGGCCGATTAGCATCTGGAGGGGACATCTCGGTCACCTCGGGTGTTCCTCCTTCGACAGACGGAACGGATGGTGACTTCGTGGTTCTGGTGAGCTTCGTCCTCGTCGTGGTGGCGGCCATCGCCCTGGTGATCGGGTTGCTCCAGTCGGGGCTCGGGATCATCTACGTCTCGATCGCGTGCAGCGTGCTGGCCGGCATCGTCCTCGTCATCGCCGTGCTGCGCGGGCGGCCCGAGGCCCGCCCGGCCGCCGGACCCGCCCCCCGGCCTGCCGCCCAGGGCGCGCCGCCGCCCCCCGAACCGGCGC